>NZ_JBIAVO010000013.1:0-31386 GCF_042894345.1 Kitasatospora sp. NPDC001540 | reverse complement strand
GGGGGGCGGCGCGCGGCGGGGGGGGGGCGGCCGCGCGCCGCCGCGGGGGGGCGGGGGGGGGGGCCGGGGCCGCCCCCCCCCCCCCCCCCCCCGCGGTTCAGGGCCGCCGCTCCCGGCCCGGCAGGGCCTGGACCACCAGGGCGAACAGCGCGGTGGCGGCCAGCACGTACAGCAGGCAGGCGCGGAACGCGGCCGGGACGGCGTCGGGGCCGGGGGTGTCGGCGAGGACGCGGTAGAAGACCAGGCCGATCAGGGCGACGCCGAGCGCGTTGCCGACCTGCAGGCCGGTGGTGAGCATCCCGCCGGCCGAGCCAGCGCTCGCGGCCGGGACTCGGGCCAGCACGGTGGCGGTCAGCGGGGCGAAGGACAGGCCCATGCCGCAGCCGTCCAGCAGCAGGCCGGGCACCAGCCACCACAGGCTCCGGCCCTCCCCGCTGACGGCCCACAGCTCCAGCAGCAGTCCGGCCGCGCGCAGCACGGCGCCCGCCGTGACGGCGTGCCGCCCGATCCGGGCGGCCAGGTGGCGGGCGGTGGTGGAGGCGGCGACGTAGCCGAGGCCGAGCACGCTGAACACCAGGCCGGAGGAGATCGGCGCGAGGTGACGGCCCTGCTGGAGGTAGAGCGCGAACACCAGGAAGTAGGAGGCCATCGAGGCCCAGAAGACGAGTTGGGCCACCAGCCCGGCGGTGAAGGCGCGTTCCCGGAACAGCGTCAGGTCGAGCGAGGGCGAGCCGCCGCGCAGCCGCAGGCGGCGCTGCTGGGCGGCGAAGGCGGCCAGCAGCAGCGGACCGGCGGCGAGCAGCAGCAGGCTCCACAGCGGCCAGCCCCGTTCGCGGCCCTCGATCAGCGGCAGGCAGAGCGCGGTCAGCGCGGCGGTGACCAGCAGCAGGCCGAGCAGGTCGGGGCGCGGCCGTCCGGGGGCCTTGGACTCGGGCAGCAGCCGGGCCGCGGCGAGCGCGGCGGCCAGTCCGATCGGCAGGTTGACCAGGAAGCAGGCCCGCCAGCCGAGGCCCAGCAGGTCGGCGCGGATCAGCAGGCCGCCGATCAACTGCCCGAACACGGCGGCGATCCCGGACGCGGCGGCGTACCAGCTGACCGCCCGGGCGCGGGCCGGGCCCTGGTAGGCGGTGGTGATGATGCCGAGCACCTGGGGCGCCATCAGGGCGGCCGCGGCGCCCTGCACCACCCTTCCGGCGATCAGCAGTTCGGCGCTGGGCGCGGCCCCGGCGGCCACCGAGGCGGCGGTGAACAGGGCCATGCCGAGCGCGAGGACGCGGCGGCGCCCGTACAGGTCGCCCAGCCGACCGCCGGTGACCAGGCCGACGCCGTACGTCAACGCGTAGGCGGCGACCACGAGTTGGATCTGGGCGTCGGTGGCGTGCAGGTCGGCCTGGAGGGCGGGGACGGCGACGTTGACGATGAAGAAGTCGAGCCCGGCGAGGAACACCCCGGCCAGGACGATCGGCAGGGTGGCACGGTGCGGTCCGGACGGCGCGGCGGCCGTCGGGGCGGCGGCGGTGGGCACGGTGGTGCTGTCGGTCATGGGCGGGCAGGCTCCTGGGGATGCGCGACGAGTGGGTCCGCGCCGCTCCGCCCCGGCTGCGGGGGCGGGGCGCGGTGCGTGCTCCACTCTCCCCGGGCCCGCCGGGCGCCTCAACTACCCGTCAGGTAGGCGGTGGTGTCCTCGTCCGCCGGGAAGAAGCTCTCGATGAGCAGTTCGGAGGAGGTCAGGTCGCGGGCCGTGCCGAAGGTGGCGAACATCCCGATGAACGACAACACCCGTCCGTCGCAGCGCAGTTCGAGCGGGAGCGTGATCTCGTCCGGCCCGGGGACGTCGACCTCGGGCACCGGCTGCTCGCACGGGTAGCCGAGCAGTTCCTCGTACAGCGGCCGGAGGCTCCCGTCGAGGGCCGCGCGGCGGGCCAGGCCGGTGAGCAGTTTGGCGCGCCAGCGACCGAGGTTGGCGATCCGGGGGGCCATCCCGTCGGGGTGCAGGACCAGGCGCAGGGCGTTGACCGGCGGCTGCAGCAGGTGGGCGGCGACGCCCGCGGTGAACAGCCGGTCGAAGGGTTCGTTGGAGGCGACGAGGTTGCGTCGGCGATCCATCACCAGGGCCGGGTAGGGGCGGTGGCCGTCCAGCACCCGCCGCACCGCCGCCAGGACCGGCCGCATCGCCGGGTCGTCGAGCGGCTTCTCGTGGAACACGGGCGCGTAACCGGCCGCCAGCAGCAGCGAGTTGCGTTCCCGCAGCGGCACCTCCAGGTGGTCGGCCAGCCGCAGCACCATCTCCCGGCTGGGCCGCGAGCGCCCGGTCTCCACGAACCCGACGTGCCGCGCCGAGACGCCCGCCAGGTTGGCCAGCTCCAGCTGGCTGATCCGCCGCCGTCGCCGCCACTGCGCCAACAGCGGCCCCACCTGCGCCTGTTCGACCGCGTCCACCGTCATCGGCGTCCCCCTTCGTCCGCCCCAATCTACGTCAGGCCCGCCCCCTCGCCAGTCGCCGGAAGACGGTCACCACCTGGACGGGACGGGACGGAGAGGACGGTGACCACCCGACCGACCCCACTCGTACGATCTCGCTTCAAGCCAGTTATTCATACATACACACTCTTGCGGGAGACATCGGGCCGCCCCGGCCGAAGCCGGGGCGGCCCCAGCGCACCGGTGCGATGACGAGTGCGCTCCGTGTCAACCCTCTCAGATGTCGCGGAAGACCTCGATCTGCGCGCCGACCGAGTTGAGGCGGGCGGCCAGGTCCTCGTAGCCGCGGTTGATCACGTAGACGTTGCGCAGGATGGAGGTGCCCTCGGCGGCCAGCATCGCCAGCAGCAGGACCATCGCGGGGCGCAGCGCCGGGGGGCACATCATCTCGGCGGAGCGCCAGCGGGTGGGGCCCTCGACCAGGACGCGGTGCGGGTCCATGAGTTGGACGCTGGCGCCGACCCGGCCGAGTTCGGTGAGGTAGACCGAGCGGTTCTCGTACACCCAGTCGTGGACCAGGGTGGTGCCGTGCGCGCAGGCGGCGATCGCGGCGAAGAACGGCAGGTTGTCGATGTTGATGCCGGGGAACGGCATCGGGTGGATCTTGTCGATCGGCGCGACCAGCTTGGAGGGGCGCACGGTGAGGTCGGTGAGCCGGGTGCGGCCGTTGGCGGCCGGGTACTCGGGGCCGCGCTCGCAGTCGAGGCCCATCTCGTCGAGGACGGCGAGCTCGATCTCGATGAACTCGATCGGGACGCGGCGGATGGTCAGTTCGGAGTTGGTGACGACGGCGGCGGTGAGCAGGCTCATCGCCTCGACCGGGTCCTCGGAGGGCGCGTAGTCGACGTCGGCGTCGATGACGGCCTTGCCGTGCACGGTGAGGGTGGTGGTGCCGATGCCCTCGACCCTCACGCCGAGCAGCTCCAGGAAGAAGCACAGGTCCTGGACCATGTAGTTGGCGCTGGCGTTGCGGATGACGGTGGTGCCGGGGTGGCGGGCGGCGGCGAGCAGCGCGTTCTCGGTGACGGTGTCGCCGCGTTCGGTGAGGACGATGGGGCGCTGCGGGGAGACCGTGCGGTCCACGCTGGCCCGGTAGGTGCCGGTGGTGGCGCTGACGTGCAGTCCGAACTGGCGCAGGGCCGACAGGTGGGGCTGGATGGTGCGGGTGCCGAGGTCGCAGCCGCCCGCGTAGGGGATCTCGAAGCGGTCGGCGCGGTGCAGCAGCGGGCCGAGGAACATCAGGATGCTGCGGGTGCGGCGGGCGGCGTCCTCGTCCATGCCGGAGAGGTCGAGTTCGGCGGGCGGGGTGATCTCCAGGTCGACGCCGCCGTTGGTCCAGCGGTGGCGCACGCCGATGCTGGCGAGGACCTCCAGCAGCCGGTAGACCTCCTCGATCCGGGCGGCCCGCCGCAGGGTGGTGCGGCCGGTGGTGAGCAGGGAGGCGGCGAGCAGCGCGACGCAGGCGTTCTTGCTGGTGCGGACCTCGATGCTGCCGGAGAGGGTGCGCCCGCCGACCACCCGCAGGTTCATCGGCCCGGCCACGCCGAGCGAGACGATCTCGCTGTCGAGCGCCTCGCCGATCCGGGCGACCAGGTCCAGGCCGATGTTCTGGCCGCCGGACTCGATCCGGGCCACCGCGCTCTGGGTGGTGCCGAGGGCCGCGGCGAGCTGGCTCTGCGTCCAGCCCTTGTGGGTGCGGGCGGCGCGGACGAGCTTGCCGATGCGGGAGAGGTAGTCTTCGGTCACCGCGTGAACATATCGCACCTGTGCGATACGACGCACATCCAGCGGCCGTCCCGGGCGTGTCGGAGCGTCAGCAGGCTGTCCTCCCCACCCCGCCCGCCTACCCCGCCCGGTCGCCGTCAAGCACCTCCCCCGCCCGGCCGCCGTCAACGCACCCGCCTGCCGGCAACGCACCGTCCGCCGTCAACGCACCCGCCGGGCCCGGACGTACTCGCGGGCCAGCAGCCGCAGCAGCCCCGGCTTGGCGGGGCTCGCGGAGCGGCGCAGCAGCGCGCCGGGGTCGGCCCGGGCGGCGGTGGCGGTGAGCCGCTCGACGCCCAGCAGGCAGCGGATCATCGGCCGGTGCGCGGGCGGCGCGAGGTCGACCAGCCCGGCGTCGACGGCGCGGTCGCGGTCGCGGTCGGAGCGGTCGAGCAGGGCGCCGAGCAGGGCCCGCACGGCGGGGGTGTCCTCGGCGCGTTCCAGTGCGGCGCGGGTGACGCCGTGCGCGTCCAGGGTCTGCCGCGGGAGGGTGAGGCGGCCGTCGGCGAGGTCCTCGGCGAGGTCGTTGACGAAGTCGAGCCGCTGGCTGGAGTCGATGAACGTCCGGCAGGCGGCGCGGTAGTCGCGCTGGTCGCCGTCGGGGCCCAGCAGCGCGGCGACCACCATGAAGCCGGGCAGCGAGTACCCGTCCAGGTAGGCCTGGTAGTCGTCCTCGGTGGCGAAGCCCGCGAAGTCGAGGTCGGCGTCCGCGACGGCGAGGAAGTCCAGCACCCGGTCGCGCAGCACGGGGCGGGCCGCGACGCTGTTCAGCAGCGGCCGCAGCTCCCGCTCCGCGCCGTCGCCCGCGTCGAGCGCCGCGGTGACCTGCTCGCGCCAGCGGGCGGAGGCGGCGCGGCGGCCGTCGGGCGGCCCGCTGTCGAGCAGGTCGTCGGTGCGGTGCATGAACGCGGCGGCGGCGATGACGTGCGGGACGGTCGCGGGCGGCAGCAGCAGCCCCGCGGCCAGCGCCACCTCCCGCTTGTACGCCACGACCTGCTCGCGCTGCCGCCCGTACGCCTCCCGCAGCTCCGGCTCGCGCACCCCCGCCGCGTCCAACGCCCGCTCCCAGCCGCCCACCTGCCGCACCTCGCCCACCGCTCCGGCGGCCCGCCGGTCGGACCGCCTCCGACGGGCCATCCTGCCGTCCCGGCGGCCCCGCCCGGAAACCGCGCCCGTCCCGCCCGGAAACCGTGCACGGCAGCCCCGCCCGAAACCGTGTCCGGCACGGGCCGCCCAACAGCACTGCCCGGCGGGCCGGGTGTCAGTTCGCGGCGAGCGGGCGGTCGCGGCGGGCGTCGCGCAGGACGGAGCCCCACCAGTCGAGCTGGTCGAGCATCGCCTTCGCGGCGGTCGCCGGGCCCTCCGGGTCGAGCAGGGTGCCGTCGGGGCCGAACAGCAGGTAGTAGCGCGGGAAGGAGACGTAGTCCCGGACGGTGTGGGCCTGCAACTCGTTGAAGACCTGCCGGAGTTGCTCGATGGCGAGCAGGCCGCCGCTGGCGCCGCTGTAGCCGACGAAGCCGATCGGCTTGGCCTGCCACTGGGTGTAGTGCCAGTCGATGGCGGCCTTCAGCGAGGCCGGGAAGCTGCGGTTGTAGTCGGGGGTCACCACCACCACGGCGTCGGCGGCGTCGAGGCGGTCGGCGAGCCGCTGCAGCGCGGGGGTGCGGGGCGGGTTCGGCTCCAGGGCCGGTGGCACGGCCGGGAGTTCGAGCGGGACGGGCGTGTCGGCGAGGTCGATCAGGTCGACCGTGAAGCTGCCGTGCGCGGCGGCCCGGTCGGCGATCCAGCGGGCGACCACCGGGCCGAAGCGGCCCTCCCGGACGCTGCCGACGATCACGGCGAGGTTGAGCGGCTGACCGGTCATCACGGAACTCCCTCTGTCGGAACGGCGCCCCGTCCGGGGCGGCACCGCTCCAGGCTGGCGGGCCCCGGCGGTCCGGGGGAGGCCGCACCGAGACTGGTAGTACGGGGGCCACCCTCCGCACGGGGCCGGGCTGTTACCTTCTCGACGTGAGCGACAACGAGTTGGGACTGTTCCTGCGCACCCGGCGCGAGGCCGTCACCCCCGCCGAGGTGGGCCTGCCCGCGGGCCCGCGCCGCCGCACGCCGGGCCTGCGACGGGCCGAACTGGCGACCCTGGCCGGGGTCAGCGTCGAGTACGTGACCCGGCTGGAGCAGGGGCGCGACCGCCACCCCTCCGCGCCGGTGCTCTCCGCCCTGGCCGACGCGCTGCGGCTGACCACGGCCGAGCGGGTCCACCTGCACCGGCTGGGCAAGGCGCTGGGCGGGCAGTTCACCTGCACCGGCGGCGCGGCCCCGAACCGCTCCGTCCGTCCGACCGTGCAGGCGCTGCTCGACCACCTCGAGCCGGCCCCGGCGCTGGTGCTCAACCGGCTCGGCGAGATCCTCGCCTGCACCGCCGCCTACCGGCGCCTGGCCGAGCCCCTCGGCCTGCTGGACGGCCCGCGGCCGAACCTGGCCCGCTACGTCCTCACCGACCCGCGGGCCCGCACCGCCTACCCGGACTGGCCGCGGGCCGCCGACCAGCAGGTAGCCGCCCTCAAGCAGGGCCCCGGCCGCTCGGACGCCCAGGTCGCGGCGCTGATGGACGAGTTGGCGCTCACGGCGGGCGCCGAGTTCACCGACCGGCTGGCGAGCCTGCCCGGCCTGCCGGACGCCAGCGGCACCGAGCGGCTGCACCACCCGGAGGCCGGCGAGCTGCGGCTGTCCTACGAGACGCTGCAACTCCCCGCCGACGACGACCAGCGCCTGCTGGTCCACCTCCCCGCCGACCCGGCCACCGCCGCCGCCCTCGACCGCCTGACCGGCCGCCACCCGGGCGCCCTGCGGGTGGTCCCCGCGTAGGGCCCCCGCGTAGGGCCCGTCAGCGGTCGAACAGCAGCCGTTCCAGCGCCGCCCGGGCGCGGGCGTCGGAGCGGGCGCGGGCGGCGACGGCGGCGGCCAGTTCCCCGGTCCACTCGTCCAGCGGCACCGACCGCCGCGACAGCACCACGCCGCGCACCACCCGGCACACCTCGGCCGCCGGGCGGCCCTCCGGGGTGACGGTCAGGCTCAGCCGCTGGTCGTCCGTGGAGACGTCCAGGCGCTCGATCCGGCCGGGGCGGCCGGCCACCCGGTCGGCCAGGGTGCGCCTGCGCTCGACCGCCACCGCGTCCGCGGGCAGCGCCTCCGCCAGCGCGCCGGCCAGCACCCGGGCGTACGCCTCCAGGTCGGCGGCGTCCCGGCGGAGGGCGGCCGCCAGCAGGTCGATCGACTCCTCGTCCGGCGCGGCCGGTTCGAGCCGGCCGTGGCCGTGCTCGGTCATGTCCCCCATGTCCCCTCCTCGGTGCGATCGGTCGGCGGGTACGCCCGCGGGCAGCCTAGTCGTCCGGGCCCACCCGTCATCCGTCCGGGCCCAACCGCCACCCGCCAGCCGTCAGCGGCCCCCGCCAGCCGTCAGTCGTCCAGGCTCAGCACCATGGTGGGCCGTTCGATCCGGTGGTCCTCGCTCAGCGGGCGGACGGCGGTGCCGATCGCGAAGAACTCGGTGGTGTGGCCGCCCCAGCGGTGGTTGTGCGCGTTGAGCTGCACCCCGACGATGCCCTCGGCCTGCAGCGCCTCGGCCTCGGCCTGCATCCGGGCCATCGCCAACTCGCGGGCGTCGTAGAGGGCCTGGGTGAAGGGCTCGATCTCCACGTTCTTGCCGAGGTTGGAGAAGACGGCGCTCATCTTCTGGTGGGCGATGTGGTAGACGCAGGTGCCCATGGTCATGCCGAGCGGCGCGTACCCGGCCCGGATCAGGGTCCAGAAGTCCTGGCCGGAGAGGTCGGAGGTGAACGGCTGGCCCTTGTTGTTGCGCCAGCCGGTGCCGTCGGGCGCGGGCCGGTCGGCCTTGACGGCGGTGCCGATGGCGATGAACTCGGCGATGTCCGCGCCGAATTCGCGGGCCTCCACGCTGAGCCGGACGCCGACGATGCCGTCCGCGCCCAGGGCCGCGGCCTCGGCCTCCATCCGGGTCATGGCGAGTTCGCGGGCGTGGTACATGGCCTGGCTGAGCGTCTCGAGTTCCTGGTTCCTGCCCCAGCGGCCGAGCTGGATCCCGACGTGGTAGATCGAGCTGCCCAGGACCAGGCCGATCGGCTGGAACCCGGCCTCGCGGACGAGCAGGAACTCGTTGACCGACAGGTCGCTGGTGAAGATCGAGCCGGGCTTGCCGGGCCGGAGTTCGGCGAGGCGCCGCATCGCGTCGGCCGGGACGCCCTGGGCGGTGGGGTCGAAGGTGCTCATCTGGTCCGTCTCCCGATGACTGTGCTGGTGGTCCGGTGTGCGGTTCGGCCGGGGCCCGCTACCGGCGGGCGGCCCGGGCGAGGCGGCGGCGCAGCCGGTCGCCGTCGCCGTTCAGCGGCATGACGGTGAGGGTGCGCGGTTCGGCGGGCGCGGTGGCGAAGCGGGCGACGGAGGTGCCGAGCAGGGTGCTCTCGGCGACGTGGTCGGTCTGCTTGTCCCGGGCCAGGCAGTGCTCCTCCCGGACCCGCAGGGTGCTGGCGGCGAGGACGACGCCGTCGCCGCCGCGCTGCGCCGCCTGCCGGTGCAGTTGGGTCCGGGCGTCGGCCCGGACCCGGCCGACCAGTTCGGTCCAGCCCTCCACCTCCCGGTTGGACCAGGAGTACCGCTGCAGGCCGGTCCGGTAGTCGTCGTGGCGCACTCCGATCGACGTGCCGACCAGCAGTTCGACCGGCACCCAGCCCGCGGTGACCAGCTTGGCGAAGCCCCGGCCGTCCAGGTGCGAGGTGAAGGGGCGGTCCGGCCGCACCGGGCCCGCGGCGCGCACGGCGGTGCCGATCACCCGGAACTCCAGGCAGTGCGGCGCGGCCGGGAACGGGGCGGTCGTCAGCTGCGCGGTCACCACGCCGTCGCCGCCGAGCGCGGCGCACTCGGCGGTCATCCGGCCCAGGGCGGCGCGCCGGGCCTCGTCCAGGACCGCGACCAGCGCGGCGGAGGGCGCGCCGTCGCCGGAGAGGGCGACGGTGGCGCCGCGGTCGTTGAGCCAGCCGCCCCGGTAGCCGCAGGCGTGGTAGCCCCAGTACCGGCCGCTGCGCCCGACCCGGTACACCGCCGAGCCCATCACCTGGCCGACCGGTTCGAAGCCGACCGCCCTGATCGCGGCGAACTCGCCGGTGGACAGCGCCGACGACCAGGTCCCGCTCGCCCTCCCCTCGGCGACCCGCGCCGCGGCGACCGGCGGCAGCCCGGCTCCGTTCCACGGCTCCGTCATGGCGCCCACCCCCGTTCGAACCCTGCCGGGCACCCTACGCCCCCTTACGGACGCGGCGGCGGGGGAACCCGGTTTCCCGTCAGCCCCCCGTTCAGCCCCGCTCGTTCAGTCCCGCCCGTTCCGCCCCGCCCGTTCAGCCCCGCTCGCCGAGTTCGGCGCGCAGGCCCAGCGCCCGGGTGTGGCCGGACGGGTACGGGAGGGTGCGGGTGAGGTGCTCGGCGCGGGCGAGGGCGGTGCGGGCGGCGGCGGCGTCGCCGAGGCGGGTGGCGGCGGTGGCGTGGGCGAGCAGGGCCTCGGCCTCGGCGAGGCGTTCGCCGGTGGCGTGGGCGCGGGTGGCTTCGGCGGCGGCGATCCGGGCGGCCTCGGCGGGGCGTCCGGCCGCGAGGTGGGCGTAGGCGGCGAGTTCGGGGGCCTGGGCGGCGGCGTCGGCGCCGAGCGCGGCCAGCGCCCCGGCGGGGTCGTCGGCGCGCAGCGCGAACAGGGCGCGGGCGCGCCGCAGTTCGTGGTGGGCCTGTTCGTCGCCGGGGGTGCCGGCCCGTTCCAGCAGGGCGGCGGCGCGCGCCCTGTCGCCGGTGCGCAGCAGGACGCGGGCGAGGACGGCGAGGGCGTAGGGCAGCGACCAGGCGTCGTCCCAGTCGGCGGCGGTGACGGCGGCTTCGGCGTACTGGGCGGCGGTGTCGTTCTCCTCCAGCAGGAGGTGGAGTTCGGCGAGGTTGAGCTGTTCGAAGGCGGTGGCGACGGGGTCGCCGGACTGCCGGGCGTGGTCGAGGGCCTGGCGGCCGAAGCGGACGGCGTCGTGCAGGCGGCCGTGCCGCCGGGCGTTCTCCCGCAGGGTGGAGAGCACCGAGCCGAGCAGGGTGGGGTCGCCGTAGGCCTGGGCGGGGGCGAGGGCGCGGTCCCCGGCCAGGCGGGCCTCGCCGAAGCGGCCGGTCAGGCCGAGGTTGATGGCCTGCATGGTGTGGGAGCGGGCCTGGAGGTGGTGGCCGCTGGGGCCGGGGACGAGTTCGGCGGGGCCCTGGGCGCGGCGGGCGGCTTCGTACGCGTCCTGGTAGTGGCCCTGGACCTTGTCGAGGTTGGAGCGGGCGAGGTGGTGCAGGGCGCGGGCCTCGGGGCCGGTGCGGTCGACGGGCGGGTGGGCGGCCAGGACGGTGAGCGCCTCGTCGAGTTCGCCGTTGCGGAAGAGCGCTTCGGCGAGGTGGGCGGCGGTGGCGACGGTGTCGTCGTGGTCGCCGCGGGCCCGGAACTCGGCGAGCGCGGTGCGCAGCACCCCGGCGGCGCGGCCGGGTTCGCCCATCCGGCGCAGTACCTGGCTGTGGGCGAGGCGGGCGCGGGCGGCGTCGACGTCGAGCCGGGCGACCAGGTCGCGGTAGTAGCGGTCGGCGGTGTCGTTGGCGTAGAGCGCGGCGGCGCGTTCGGCGGCGCGGCGCAGGTACTCGGCGGCGCGCGGGTCGTCGGCGCGGGTGTAGTGCGAGGCGAGGGCGTCGACGGCGTCGGGGCGGCGGCGCTGGACGGCCTGGGCGTAGGAGCTGTGCAGTTGGCGGCGGCGGACGGCGGAGAGGCCGTCGTAGCAGGTGAGCCGGACGAGGGGGTGGCGGAAGGCGAGTCCGGCTTCGGCGCGTCCGGCGATGACGACCTGGCGTTCCTCGACCAGGGCGGCGGCGATGGCGTGCTCGACGGCGTCGGCGGCGGCGGCGCCGGTGACGGGCGGGTGCAGGCCGTGTTCGGCGACGTCGAGGAGTTCGGCGAGGGCGGCCTCGCCCCCGGCGACGGAGAGCGCCTCGACGAAGCGGCGGGCGTGCGGGTCGAGCCGGACGAGGCGTTCGCCGACCAGGTCGCGGACTCCGGCGGGGGGCTGGTCGGGGGCCTCGCCGCGGGCGCCGCCGCGGGCGAGTTCGAGGGCGAACAGCGGGTTGCCGAGCGAGAGTTCCCACACGTCGGGGCGGGGGGGCGCGGCCGGTGGCGTCGCGGACGGCGGCCAGCACGGCGGCCTGGTCGAGCCGTCCGAGTTCCTCGCGGACGGCGAGTTCCTGGCGGAGCAGCACGGCGACGGCGCGGCGGCGGGCGTCGCCGTCGGGGAGTTCCTCCTCGCGGTAGGTGGCGAGGAAGCGCAGCGGGGTGCGTCGGTCGTGGGCGCGCCGGGCGAGGTGGCCGAGGAGTTGGTAGGAGCCGGTGTCGGCGGCGTGCAGGTCGTCGAGGACGACCAGGACGGGGCGGGTGGCGGCGAGGTCGCCGAGCAGGGCGGCGCCGGCCCGGAAGAGGCGGTCGCGTTCTTCCTCGGGGCTGCGGGCGGCGCCGGTGGGCACCTGGCCGAGCGAGGGCAGGAAGGCGGCGAGTTCGGGGTACTCGGCGCCGACCCGGGCCCGTTCGGCGGGGTCGTGCTCGGCGAGCCAGCCGTCGAGGGCGGCGGCGAAGGCGCCGTAGGGGGTGTGGTCCTCGGCGTCCTGGCCGCTGCCCCACAGGACGGCGGTGCCGTCGGCGGCGGCGCGGCGGGCGGCTTCGACGGCGAGGCGGGTCTTGCCGATGCCCGCTTCGCCGGTGAGCAGCCGGACGGGGGGTCCGGCGGGGTCGAGCAGGCGGCCGAGTTCGTCCTCCCGGCCGTGCAGCCGGGCGGGGGCGGCGCTGCGCAGCCGGGCGGGGAGGGCGGTGGCGGCGGGTGCGGGTGCGGGGGCGGCGGCGAGGGCGGCGCGGTGCAGGCGTTCGGTCTCGGGGCCGGGGCGGATGCCGAGTTCGGCGTCGAGCGCTTCGCGGCACTGGTGGTACTGGCGCAGGGCGCGGCGGCGCTGTCCCTGGCGCAGGCAGGCGTCGATGAGCAGGCGGTGGGCGAGTTCCTCGGCGGGGCTGGTGGCGAGGACCTGTTCGGCGCAGGCGGCGGCGTCCTCGGGGCGGTCCTGGTCGAGGTGGGCGGCGGCGAGCCGGAGCAGGAGTTGTTCGCGCAGCCGGTCGAGCCGGGTGCGGCGGGCCTCGGCCCAGTGCGCGTAGCGGTCCTCGGGGAGCAGTTCGCCGGTGAACTGGCGTATGGCGTCCGCGAGTCGGTCGACGCGTCCGTCGGCGAGGGCGTCCTCGGCGGCCTGTTCGGCGTGGTCGGCGTCGATCCAGACGGCGGCGGGGTCGAGCAGCAGCAGCCCGCCGTCGGCCTTGAGGTAGGACGAGGCGGCGCGGGGGGCGAGTTCGGGTTCGAGGGCGTGCCGGGCGGCGTGCAGGGCGACCCGGAGGCTGCCCGCGGCGGCGGCGGGGTCGGCGTCGGGCCAGCAGGTCTCCATGGCCTGTTCGCGGTGCAGCCGGTGGCCGGGGGTGACGGCGAGCAGCTTGACCAGGGCGCGGGCGCCGGGGCGGGGCCAGCGTTCGGCCAGCGGCGGCCCGTCGTCGCGGGCCGCCCGGAATCCGTCGAAGAGGTAGAGGCGCAGCATGGGGGGTGGTGCGGTGTCCGTCCGGTTTGTCTCTCGTGCGCCCATAAGGCCGGTAAGAGTACACGAACGAGCCGAGCACCCCACAGGCGGGAGCCTGTGGGGTACCGGCCCTTTACCCGTTCGGACCGTTCTGCGGACGTCCGGTGAAGGGGCTCAAAGGGGGCTCAGGAGAGCTTGAACGTCGTCATCCGGTGGATGCCGGTGTCGATCGACAGCACGCCGCCGCCGAGCAGTTCGGCCGCCCGGTTGACGCCGAGGGCGTCGAAGTTGAGCGAGACCATCTCCTCCTTGCCGTCGCCGTCCAGGTCGACCGCGAGGTAGTTGCGGCCGCCGCGGGCGTTGCCGAGGCCGGTCGCGGCGTGGAAGACGCCGCCGTCGCCGATGAAGGCCGGGTCGTAGGCGGCGACGCCGCCCTCGACGCCGCCGACGACGAGCTTCTTGCCGTCCGGGCCGGTGACGAACTGCGCGGTGCGCAGCGGCGCGGTGGTGGAGGTGCGCCGGTCGTCGCCGCCCGCCAGGAACTGGCGCAGCGTGCCGAAGCTGACCAGGTTGAGGCCGTCGCCGTCGTCGCCGGTGAAGAAGTCGCCGTGCGACCAGGGGCTGCCGGAGACGAACTGGTGGAGCAGTGCGCCGGTGCGCCCGTCGCGGATCTCCACGATGACGGCCGGGGTGGCGGCGGCGTCGCTGCCGCTGCCCGACGGGTCGACCCGGGCGATCCAGGTGTGCACGACGGCGTGGCCGTCGGCGTACGGGATCTTCGGCGAGGCGAACACGGCGTGGTCGAGCAGCGCGCCGTACAGCTTGCGGCCGGCGGCCTGGGCGGGCGCCACGGGGTCGGCCTGCCAGAGCACGGTGCCCTTGGCGGCGTCCAGGGCGACGCCGTTCTGCACGGAGTCGGTGCGCTGGATGGCGCCCAGACCGGCGTACTGGACGTGCACCCGGCCGTCGGCGACCACCGCGTCGGAGAACACCACGTCACCGGAGCCGGCCGGGGCGCCGTACGTCCACAGCGGGGTGCCGTCGCCGCGGTAGGCGCGCAGCGCGTCCGTCGGCACCAGGATCTCGGACTTCCCGTCGCCGTCCAGGTCGGCCAGCGTCACCGAGCGGACGTATTTGCCGCCGCCGTCGACGGTGGCGAGCACCTGGCCGGTGCGGCCGTCCAGGACGACGGTGGCGGTGTCGGCGGCGACCACCACCTCGGGCTTGCCGTCGCCGTTGACGTCGCCGGTGGCGACGGCGTGCACCTCGCCGGGGACGGTGGCCCGCCACAGCTGCTCGGGGGTGCCGGTGAGCAGCGAGGGGCCGGACCAGGCCCAGACGCCGTCGGAGTTGCCGCCCGCGACGACGTCCTGGCTGCCGTCGCCGTCCAGGTCGGTGGCGGCGGCGTAGTTCAGGTCGCCCTGCAGCGGGGTGAGGCTCTTCTGCTTGCCGTTGCCGAGGTTGTAGGTGTGGACGTTCTGCTGCTGGTCGACGGTGCGCACCACGCCCCCGTCGACCTGCTGCAGGCGCGGCGAGGCGCCGGTGCCGTTGACCTGCCAGCGGACCTTGCCGCTGCCGTTGTAGGCGGTGACCGCGCCGTAGCGCAGGCCGGAGACGTTGGCGGCGCCCTCGACGTCGCGGCCGTCCTGGGAGGTGGCGATCAGCGAGCCGTCGACCGTGTCGAGCTGCCAGGTGCTGGGGCCGTCGCCGCCCGCGGTGGCGCGCTTGGTGGTGGAGGTCCAGCGGACGGTGGAGCCGTCGCCCTCCAGGACCCGGACGGTGCTGGAGTTGATGTACATGCCGGGGTCGAGGGTGTCCTCGGCCACGGCGTACTCGGCGCCCCCGTTGCCGCCCAGGTCGCCGACGGTGAACGCGGTGGGCAGGACGTTGACCCGGGTGTCGAGCACCGTGCGGGCGCCGTCGGCCAGGTCGTAGGCGACCACCGAGTACGCCACCTGCTGGGTGTAGTCGGGCTGTTCGACGGCCACCAGGCGCCCCCGGCCCGCGTCCAGGCGCAGTTGGCGGCCGTACCGGTCGCTGTCGGTCCGCCAGCCGAGCGAGCCGTCGGCGGTGTCCAGCACGAAGGTGGTGCCGCGCCCCGCGGCGGTGGTGGTGCCGCGCCGGTCGAAGGAGACCGCGACCTTGCCGCCGCCGAGGTCGACCAGGTCGCCCCAGGACGCCGTGCCGCTCTCGCCGGTGTCGTACGTCCAGGTGGCGGCCGGGGTCAGCTTGCCGTCGGCGTGGGTGAACCTGATGCCGGTCAGGGTGGCGGTGGCGGTGCGCGGGGCGCCGGTGTTGTCGCGCGGGGCGTCGGAGACCAGCAGGGTGCCGTTGACGACCCGGACGAGGGTGGTGGAGGCGTACAGCTTCGACCACAGGGTCTTGCCGGTCGAGCCGTCCAGCACGGTGACGAAGGAGCCGTAGGTCAGCGCGGAGCCGGGCGAGGTGAACGGCCGGTAGGGGTTCCGGCCGACCGAGGCGGCGATCACCAGGTCGGGCACGCCGTCACCGGTGAGGTCCGCGGTGTCGTAGCCCTTGACGGCGTCGCCGCCGAACGGGGTGAAGGGGTTGTAGGCGACCGGGATGTGCGCCGGGTACGGCTCGGTGTCCCACGGCCGCAGCGGCGTGACCTGCCAGTCGGCGTACAGCGAACCGTTGGTGCGGGCCCAGGCGGTGGAGCCGTCGGCCTTGTGCAGCTGGACGTTGCCGAGGCTGTGCACGGTGAAGTAGCTGCCGTCGGAGCCCGCCGGGACGGTGGCGGCGATGCCGCGCACGCCCTCCAGGGCGGAGGCGGCGGTGAAGGTGACGGGCGCGTGGGCGTCCAGGTGGCTGCCGGTGGCGGTGCCGTCCGCGGGGGCGGTCTCGGCGCTGTCGGTGGCGGCGGCCCGCGGGTAGGCGTCGGCGCTCAACCGGGCGCCCAGCTCCTCGACCTGCCGGTCCGTCAGCTTGATCACGCCGTCGGTCCCGTCGGCGGCCAGCGCGTACGGGGCGGCGGTCAGCGCCAGGCCCGCGGCGACCAGGCCGGAGGCGAGCCGGAGGGCTCTGCGGTGGGTGGTCATCACTTGGCTCCCTGGGTGAAGCGGATCGCCGAGCCGTTGGTCAGGACGGCCTGGTCGAAGGAGTACTGGAGGGCGTCGGTGCCGGCCTGGTTCTCGACGCCGACGGTGGCGCCGGAGCCCGCCCCGGGCACGTTCTGGTACTGGAAGGTGATGGCCCCGGTGGCCTCGTCGAACAGCACCTCGAAGCTGACCCGCTTCGAACTGTCGGAGACCAGCGGGACGTTGTCCCAGACCACGGCGAAGGTGCGGGTGCCCGCGGTGCCGGTGGTGGCGGTGGTGACGGTGGCCTTCTTGTCGATCGTCAGGTCGTCCCAGAACGGGGCGACGACGCCGTTCGGCTTGTAGGCGGTGGGCAGCGCGGTGTTGGCGTAGTCGCCGATCCGCGGCTCCAGGAAGTTGACCAGGCCGTCGGTGGTGACGGCGGCGCTGGTGTACTTGACGCCGTAGTACGTCACCGGGAACGGCAGGCTGACGGTCTTGGCGTCCTCGTCGCCGCTGAGCGCGACCCTGCTGCTGCCCTTGACCCAGCTGTACGCGGTCGGGGCGCAGCTGGTGCCGGAGTTGTCGGTGCGGGCCGGGGTCCGCACGGTCTTCCTGACGTCCGCGGCGACGGCCAGCGGGCCGGTGAACACGCCGTTGCAGAGCACCGGTCGGGCGGGCTCGACGGTCAGCGTGTAGCTGCCCTCGGCGACCTCGCCCAGGTCGTACGAGCCGTCCTGGCCGGAGACCACGGAGGCGACGGGGGTGCCGGTGAGCTCGACGACGGCGCCCGCGAGCGGCTTGCCGGTGACGTCCAGGACGGTGCCGGTGACGGCGTGCGTCGGCACGGCGGTCATCGCCAGCGGGACGGTCTGCGGCTGCCCGGCGGCGACCGTCAGGCCCTTGAGCTCGAAGGTCGCGTAGCCGTACCCGGAGGCGGTGATGTCGTAGCTGCCGGGGGCCAGCGCGAGGCGGTAGGAGCCGTCGGGGGCGGTGGTGACGGTGCGGGTGCCGGTGGCGTCCGAGCTGATCTTGACGGTGATGCCCCCGAGCGGGGCGCCGGTCGTCCGGTCGGTGGCCTTGCCGGTGATGTTCACGGCGGTGTGCGGGGCCAGGTCGACGGACTTGAGGATGTCGAGCCTGCCCTCGCCCCAGACGTTGTTCATGCCCGCGGTGCCGCCGCAGTGGGTGTCGTCGACGTCCCGGGCGCCCTGGTTCAGCAGCGCGCGGGTGCCCTCGATGTCACCGATCAGGCTGGGCGCGGCGGACCACAGCAGCGCGGCCGCGCCGGCCACGTGCGGGGTGGCCATCGAGGTGCCGGACTCCGCCATGTACTGCGAACCCGGCCAGGTGGAGCGGACGTTGACGCCGGGGGCGGAGATGTTCGGCTTGGCCGAGCCGTCCACCAGGGACGGGCCGAAGCCGGAGAAGTTCGCGATCCTGCCGTTCGCGTCGTACGCGCCGACGCCGTAGGACGGGGCCTGCGAGCCGGGGGCGTGCGCGGTGGAGCAGGTGGCGCCGTCGCCGTCGTTGCCCGCCGCGAAGGCCTCGAAGATGCCCGCGGAGTTCCAGGCCTCGACGATGTCCTGGTAGAAGGTGGTGTCGCCGCCGCCCCAGGAGTTGTTGACGATGTTGGGCGCCAGGTCGGGCCGCGGGTTGTCGCCGTTGTGGTCGGTCGGCGCCAGGATCCACTGGCCGGCCTTCAGCAGGTACTCGTCCGAGCACTGCGAGGACTCGCAGCCCTTGGCGGCGATCCACTTGGCGTTCGGGGCGACGCCGATGCCGTTCCTGCCGACCATGGTGCCCATGGTGTGGGTGCCGTGGCCGTTGTTGTCGCACGGGGTGCTGGGGGTGGCGCAGTTCCCGGTCGGGTCGTAGAAGTTGTAGTCGTTGGTGAAGGTGCCGTCGCCGTTGTTGCCGCGGTAGTCGGCGACCAGGTCCGGGTGGTCGTACTGCACGCCGGAGTCGACGTTGGCGATCACGATGCCCTCGCCGCGCACGCCGTACTGCGACCACACCTGGTCGGCCTCGATGTCCTTCACGCCCCACTCGGGCGTGCCGTCGCCCGCGTCGGTGGAGCCGGTGGCCGACAGCTGCACGTCGTCCATGTGGTACGTCTGCGCCTTGACGATCTTCTGCACGTCGTCGCGCCTGGCCAGCTTGGCGACCAGCTTGGCGTCGCCGGTGACCTGGACGGCGTTGGCGATCCAGTAGTCCTGGTGGCCGACCTTCTGCTCGTCCAGGAACTTCTTCAGCGCGCCCTGGCTGCGCCGCGCGGTGTCCCGCAGCTCCTGGTAGGCGGCCTCGGCCCGCTCGGCGTGCGAGCCCTTGCCCTTGGACGTGCCCAGGTCGGCGCGGTCCTTCAGCACCACGAAGAAGGTGGCGTCCTGACCCCCCGCCACCGCGCCGGTCAGGGCCGGGTCCACCTGGACGGTGGCGGAACCGGACGGGGTGGGGGCGGCGGCCAGCGCGGTGGGCGGCGCAGCGGTGAGGCCGGCCGTCACGGTCAGTGCGGCAGTGGCCCAGAGAGCCGTTCTGCGCCGGTTCTGTCGGGGCAGGTGCATCGGGGGGTCCTCCAGGGGGGAGCAGGATGCCCCGAAGGTAGGGAGCGGCCGTTACTGCGGAATTACAGGCTCCGCGGCCGCCGCCCGCGGGCGTTGATCCGATGTTGATCGGCCTGCGCCAGCATGGCCGCACCGCCGGGCCGGGAACGCCTCCCGGCCCGCTCTCACCGGCCCCCGCCGCCCGGGCCGCCGAACCACGAGTGGGACCACCGCCATGCCCCTGCGCCGCCTGCCCGCCGCCGTCCTGCTGCCCGCCCTCGGCCTCGCCCTGACCGCCTGCGCGGAGGCGGCCCCCGCCGCCCCGCTCCCGGCCGCGCCCGCCGCCCTGCCGCACCCGCCCGCCGCCACCGCCGCCACCGCCGCCACGGTGATCCCGGTGGAGGCGGTGCGCGACGGCAGCGGCCGCTGCACCGCCGACGACCTGCGGGCCACCGTCAGCGCGCCGCCCGGCGAACGGGCCACCGAACGGATCGAACTGACCAACCTCGGCCCGGCGCCCTGCACCATGACCGGCTACCCGCAGGTCGACCTGCTCAGCGACACCGGCACCTGGACCCTGCCCCGCAGCCCGGCCTCCCCCGTCCGCACCGTCACCCTGCCGCCCGGCGGCACCGCCCGCGTCGTCATCGACTACCGGCCCCGCGGCACCGACGGCCGCCCCGAGTTCAAGGTCACCGGCATCGCCCTGACCCCGCCCGGCGGCACCGGCCGCCTGGTCTTCCACTGGGAGGGCGCCAACCCCCGCGCCGAGGACGGCGCCGCCGTCCGCCCGGTGGCGCCCTGAACCGTCAACTCCGGTTCGCGGGCGCGGCGAACGGGGACGGAGCGGGCTGCGGCAGGGCGGGCGGGGCGGCCTCCGGCGGCGCGGCCTCCGGCGGGGCGTCCGGGTCGGGGCGGACGGCGCCCAGGACGGGCAGCATGGCGAGGGGGGCGAGCTTGACCACGGTGCCGGTGTGCGGGGCGTGGACGACGGTGCCGCCACCCAGGTAGAGGGCGACGTGGCCGGCGTCCGCGTGGTAGATGACCAGGTCGCCGGGGCGCAGGTCGCGCAGGGCGACGTGGCGCAGTCCCGCCCACTGCTGCTGGCTGGTGCGCGGGATCGGGACGCCGGCCGCCTGCCAGGCCTGCGAGGTGAGGCCGGAGCAGTCGTAGGCGTCCGGTCCGGTGCCGCCCCACAGGTACGGTTTGCCGCGCTGGGCGAGCGCGAACTCGACGGCCCGGCGCCCGGCCGCGGAGGCTCCGCCGCCGGGGCCCGCGGCGAGCAACTGCCGGGCGGCGCCGTCGGCGAGGGCGTTCTCAAGCTGTTCCAGCCGGCCGAGCTGCTCGGCGGTGGCGGCGGCGAGCAACTGCCCGGTGCGGGCGGCGGTGTCCTCGGCCCGCTCCAGCGAGCGCCGGGCCTCGTTCGCGGCGTCGGACGCCGACCTCTCGGCCCGCGCGGCCTGTTCGGCGAGCCGCGCCATCCGGTCGCGGGCCTCGCGCAGGTCGCGCAGGACGGTGGCGGCGCTGCGCGAGTCGGCGGCGGCGTGCTGCCGTCGGTCGAGGAAGTCCTCGGGGCCGTCGGAGAGGAACAGCCGGGCCAGCGAGCCGAGTCCGCCGCTGCGGTACTGCTCGGAGACCAGCCGGGCCGCTTCCGATTCGGCCTCGTCGAGCCGGGCGCGCTGTTCGCCGACCTGCCGGGCGGCGTCCGCCGAGAGCTGTCGGCGCCGCGCCAACTCCCCCGCTGCGGCGGTGTAGTTCTGCTCGGCGGTCTCGGCGGCGTGCCGGGCCTCCTCGACGTCCCCGACCAACCGGTCGAACCCGGCCTCCGCCCCGGCGGGGGGCGCCGGGGCGGGCTCGGCGGCGGCCGGAACCACCGGTGCCAGCAGGAGGGTTGCCACCAGCAGGGCCGCGGCCCGCCAGGATCGGGGTGTGCCACGGGACACCTGTCCACCGCCCTCGGTCTGATGATCGGAAGCCACGGTCACTCTGGCACCCGCCCCCACCCGCCCCGGGGACCTCGCCCCCGGGAAGCCCCACACTCACCCGCGCGGCCCAGCCCCGGCAGGCCGACCTCGCTCGGCCGCGGTCCCGGCGAGCCGGGTCCGCGGCCGGTGCCTTGGACGGGGCGATCCGGGTTAGACGGCGGCCGTGCTGAGATTCCTGTGGGTGGTCTGGTGGGTGTGCGGGGCGGCGGCGGCCGCGGTGGTGGCGGCGACGGTGTCGCCGTACTGGTGGTTCCTGGCGCTGCCGCTGCTGGCGCTGGCGGTGCTGGCGGTGTGGGACGTGCTGCAGCGACGGCACTCGGTGCTGCGCAACTACCCGCTGCTGGGCCACCTGCGGTTCGTCCTGGAGGCCGTCCGGCCCGAGGTGCAGCAGTACTTCGTGGAGCGCAACGTGGACGGCCGCCCGTTCGACCGGGACGTCCGGAGCATCGTCTACCAGCGGGCCAAGGGCACCGACGCCGAGGAGCCCTTCGGCACCGAGCTGGACGTGTACGAGCCCGGCCGGGAGTTCCTCGTCCCGTCGCTGGCCCCGGTCGCGGTGCCCGAGCGGGCGCCCCGGGTGCGGATCGGCGGGCCGGACTGCACCCGGCCGTACGACATGGCGCTGCTGAACGTCTCCGCGATGAGCTTCGGCTCGCTGTCGGCCAACGCGGTGCTGGCCCTGAACGCGGGCGCGGCGCTGGGCGGTTTCGCCCACGACACCGGTGAGGGCGGCCTGTCGGAGTACCACCTGCGACCGGGCGGCGACCTGGTCTGGGAGCTGGGCACCGGCTACTTCGGCTGCCGCACCCGGGACGGCGGCTTCGACCCGGCGCAGTTCGCCGAGAAGGCCGCCCACCCGCAGGTGAAGTGCGTGTCGCTGAAGCTCGGTCAGGGCGCCAAGCCCGGCATCGGCGGGGTGCTGCCCGGTCCGAAGGTCAACGCCGAGATCGCCCGGGTGCGCGGCGTGCCGCAGGGCGAGACGGTCGTCTCGCCGCCGTACCACCGGGTCTTCTCCACCCCGCGCGAACTGGTGCTCTTCCTGGCCCGGCTGCGGGAGCTGGCGGACGGCAAGCCGGTCGGCTTCAAGCTGTGCGTCGGCTCCCGGCGGCAGTTCCTGGCGGTGTGCAAGGCGATGCTCGCGGAGGGCGTCACCCCCGACTTCATCGTGGTGGACGGCGCCGAGGGCGGCACCGGCGCGGCCCCGCTGGAGTTCGCCGACCACGTCGGGATGCCGCTCACCGAGGGCCTGCTGACGGTGCGCGACGCGCTGCTGGGCACCGGGCTGCGGGAGCGGATCAGGATCGGCGCCAGCGGCAAGGTCGCCACCGGCAGCGACCTGGTGAAGCGGCTGGTGCAGGGCGCGGACTACACCAACGCGGCGCGCGCCATGATGTTCGCGCTCGGCTGCATCCAGGCGCAGCGCTGCCACACCAACACCTGCCCGGTCGGCGTGGCCACCCAGGACCCGCGCCGGGCCCGGGCCCTGCACGTGGGCGACAAGTCGCAGCGGGTCGCCCGCTACCAGGAGGCGACGGTCCGCAGCGCCCTGCAGATCATGGCGGCGATGGGCGTGGACGACCCGGCCGACCTGCACCCGGAGATGCTGCGCCGCCGCCTGGACCAGCGGACGGTGCGCTCGTACGCGGAGCTGCACCC
Organism: Kitasatospora sp. NPDC001540; assembly: GCF_042894345.1. Lineage (NCBI taxonomy): Bacteria > Bacillati > Actinomycetota > Actinomycetes > Kitasatosporales > Streptomycetaceae > Kitasatospora > Kitasatospora sp. NPDC001540. The sequence goes on along the minus strand of NZ_JBIAVO010000013.1, from coordinate 9,258 downwards.
GTCGATGGCGCCGGGCCGCCTGCTGGCGCAGCCGCCGCGGTCCTGGGCGCGCGACTGGCACCAGGCCGACCCCGACCGCTTCACCGTCTGACCCCCCGTTCCCCGAGGAGGAGTTACCCGTGGCACGTACCGTGGCCCGCGTGATCGTCGACGCCCTGCGGGAGTTGGAGGTCCGGCACGTCTTCGGCGTGGTCGGCGACGCCCTGAACCCGTTGACGGACGCCATCCGCACCACCGAGGGCATCGAGTGGGTCGGCTGCCGGCACGAGGAGGCGGCGGCCTTCGCCGCCGGTGCCCAGTCGCAGCTGTCCGGGAACCTGGGCGTGTGCATGGGCACCGTCGGCCCCGGCTCGGTGCACCTGCTGAACGGCCTGTACGACGCGGCGAAGAGCCGCACGCCGGTGCTGGCCGTCGCCGGGCAGGTGCCGTCGGTGGAGATCGGCGGCGACTACTTCCAGGAGGTCGACAACGACCTGCTGTTCCGGGACGTCGCGGTGTTCCGGGCCACCGTCTCCTCCCCCGACCAACTGCCCCGGCTGCTGGAGGCGGCGGTGCGCGCGGCGCTGGCCGAACGCGGTGTGGCGGTGCTGACCGTACCCGGCGACCTGGGCGACCGGGAGTTGACCGACGACCGCCCGGCGCGCTTCCCGCGCACCCGCCCGGTGACCCGTCCCGACGACGAGGGCGTGCGGCGGGCCGCGGAGCTGATCAACGCCGGGGAGCGGGTGACCCTGCTGGTGGGCCGGGGTGCCCGGGGCGCGGGTGCGCAGGTGCGGGAGCTGGCCGAGCGGCTGGCGGCGCCGATGGTGCTGACCCTGAAGGCCAAGGAGGGCTTCGAGGACGACAACCCGTACCAGGTCGGCCAGACCGGCCTGATCGGCAACCCGGCGGCCGCGCACGCCCTGTCCTCCTGCGACACGCTGGTGCTGCTCGGCACCGACTTCCCGTACCGCGACTGGTACCCGGAGGGCTGCCGGACCGTGCAGGTCGACCTGGACGAGCGCCACCTCGGCCGCCGCACCCCGGTCGACGTCGGCCTGGCGGGCGACACGGCCGCCACCCTGGCCGCACTGCTGCCGCTGCTGGAGGCCGTCGAGGACCGTTCGCACCTGGACGCGGCCGTGCGGCGCTTCGCCGACTGGCAGGAGGGCCAGCGCAAACTGGCCGACACCCGGCACGACCGCCGCCTGCTGGGCCGGTTGCGCAGCGCGTTCGACAACCGGGACGGCGACGTCCGCCCGGAGGCGCTCGCGGCGGCGGTGGACGCGGCGGCGGCCGACGACGCGGTGTTCACCTCCGACACGGGCATGGCGACCGTCTGGCTGTCGCGCTTCGTGACGATGCGCGGCGGACGGCGACTGCTGGGCTCCTACAACCTGGGCTCGATGGCCAACGCCATGCCGCAGGCCCTGGGCGCCCAACTGCTGTACCCGCAGCGGCAGGTGGTGGCGTTCTGCGGGGACGGCGGGCTGAGCATGCTGCTGGGCGACCTGATGACGATCAGGACGCACCGGCTGCCGGTGAAGCTGGTGGTGTTCGACAACCGGCGGCTCGGCATGGTCAAGCTGGAGCAGGAGCAGTCGGGGCTGCCGGAGTTCGGCACCGAGTTGGACAACCCCGACTTCGCGGCGGTGGCGACGGCGCTGGGCCTGACCGGCATCCGGGTCACCGGCCCGGACGAGCTGGCGGACGGCGTCCGGCGGGCCTTCGAGACGCCCGGACCGGTGCTGCTGGACGTGCTGACCAACCCGCAGGAGATCGCCGTCCCGGCGGAGCCGACCGTCGGGCAGGGCTGGGGCTTCGCGATCGCGAAGGTCAAGGAGACGCTGCGCAGCCATGGTGAGTGACCCGCGCTCCCCCGCGCGGCCGGACGCCGTGGACCGGCCCGGTGCGGCAGGGTGGGCGGCATGAGCGCGCCGGAGGAGACCGACTACGCCGTCAGTTCCGAGTTCTACGACCTGTTGCAGGCGGAGCCCGACCGGCGGCGGGCGCAGCGGTGGTTCGCCGCGGCGGCGGGCCGGGCCCGGCACGGGATCGTCGACTTCGGCGCGGGCACCGGGATCGTCACCCAGGTGCTGCTGGAGTCCTCGGGCGTGCCGGTGCACGCCGTCGAACCGGCGGCGGCCATGCGGACGGTGCTGATGTCCCGGGCGGCGGCGCTCGGCGCGGACCGGCGGGCCCGGCTGACGGTCCACCCGGGCCGGGCCGAGGACGCCGGGCTGGACGCGGTCGCCGACCTGGCCGTCGCCGCCAACGTGGTGGGGTGCGTGGAGCCGGCGGCCCGGCGCGCCCTGTGGCGGGCGGCGGCCCGGGCCCTGGTGCCCGGCGGGGTGCTGCTGTTCGACCCGCCGCCGAGCGCGGTCCCGGACGGGGTCGAGGACCTGGCCGGTCTCGGCCCGGTCCGGATGGGCGCGGACAGCTACCGGGCGGAGGTGACCCGGGTGCCCGACCGCGGGGTGCTGCGGATGGTCTTCGACTACCGGGTGGAACGGGCGGGCCGACCGGTGCGCAGCGTCCGGGAGGAGTTCCCGATGTGGCCGGCCGAGGCCGCCGCGCTGGCGGCGGAGGCCGCGCAGGAGGGCCTGGAGTTCGTCGCGGCCCCGCTCCCGGAGCTGCTGGCGGCCCGCCGCCCGCTCCGCTGAGCCGGAGTCGGGGATGATGGACGCATGCTGACGATGGGTTCGGTGGTGCTGGGCGTGGCGGACGTGCCGCGGGCGGTGGCGTTCTGGACGGCCGCGCTGGGGTACGTCCCGCGCGGGGACGGCGACGAGCGGTGGGCGGTGCTGCTGCCGCCGCACGAGGGCGGGGTTCAGTTGGCGCTGGGCCGCAGCACGAGCCCGGTCCAGGAGCACCCCCGGGTGCACCTGGACCTCTACGCGAAGGACGCCGCAGACCAGGCCGCCGAGGTGGAGCGGCTGGTGGCGCTGGGGGCCCGGCGGGTGGAGTGGGACAGCTACCCGCCGGCCCCGGACTTCGTGGTGCTGGCCGATCCGGACGGCAACCGCTTCTGCGTGATCGACACCGCGCACGGCTGACGCCCCCCGCCTCTCGCCGCCGGACACCCGGCCCGGCATGCCCGCCGCTCCCCGGGGTAGCCGCCCGACGCACGGGCGGCAGGGCGCCGTCCGGTGCGAGAAGGGGACGTGACCGACGTGACCGACGTAACCGACGTGACCATGACGCAGAAGATCGTGAGCGGGTACGACGGCTCCCCGCAGTCCCGGGCCGCCGCGCGCTGGGCGGCCGCGGAGGCCGAACGGCGCGGCGCGGAGCTCACCCTGCTGCGGGTGTGGCCCTGGCTGGGCCCGGCGGACCCGGAGGGCCCGGCCGCGGATCCGGTCCAGCAGGCCGAGCACGAGGACCTGGAGGCGCTCGCCGCGGACGTCCTGGCCGCCCATCCCGACCTGGTGGTGACCACCCAGGCCGCCGCGGGCGACGCGGCCGACATGCTGGTCGAGGCCGCCGCCCACTACGACCTGGCCGTCCTCGGCTCCCAGGGCCCGGGCGCCGTCGCCGACCTGCTGGGCAACTCGGTGGCCCTCGCGGTCGCAGCCCGCGCCGCCTGCCCGGTCGTCCTGGTCCGGGAGCACCCCGCCGACCGGGACGCCCAGCCCGCCGTGACCCCGGACACCCGGTCGGCGGCGGCCGCGGCACCCGCGCCGGACGGCGCCCTGGCCGCCCCGCCCGCGCCGGACGCCCTGGCGGCCGTCCCGACCGCCACGACCGTCCCGACCGTCCCGGCCGCCGGGGCGGCCACCACCGTGGTCGCCGATCCCGTGACCACCGAGCCCGTGACCGCCGAACCGGTCGCCCCGTCCGTCGTTCCGCCCGTCGCGGCGCTGGAGCGGCCGGAGATCGTGGTCGGGCTGTCGGGCGAATCCTCGCTGCCCGCCGTCGAGTTCGCGCTCGCCGAGGCGTCCCGCTCGGGCGGCCGGGTGCGGGCGGTGCACGGGTGGGACATGGTGCCGCTGCTGGCGGCCGCGCCCGGCTGGCTGCCGCCGGACCCGGACGCCGACCGCCAGAACGAGCGGATCGAGGCCGACCTGGACCAGCTCCTGGCCCCCGCCCGGGCCGCCCACCCGGACGTCGAACTGCAGGTGGAGGCGCACCTCGGCGGCGCCGCGGGCGCCCTGGTCGCCGCGGCCGAGCACGCGGACCTGCTGGTCCTGGGCCGCCACCCGCACCTGTTCGGCAGCCGCCTCGGTACGGTCGTCCACGCCGCCGTCCACCACAGCACCGCCCCGGTGGTGCTGGTCCCGCACGACTGACCGGCCCGCACCCCCTTCCCGCTCCGCCCTCCCGGAAGAGCCACCGCAGCCCCGGGAGGGCGGCCCCATGCGCAACCGCCCCGCTCAGCGGACCGGTCGGCCCCGCCCGCGCACCTTCACCCCGGCTCACCGGGCGAACAGCTCGCGGTCCCCCTCCCGCCCCGCAGCGACCACGTTGACCGGCCGGGAGCGGTACGCGGGGGCCGGCAGCCCGGACGGGACGCAGGCGGTGACGGTGCACCGGGCGGCGTCGACCACGTGGACCTCCTCGTACGCCCCGGCCGGCAGGTGGACGAACTCCTCCGCTCCGGCCCCGCAGCGGGCCGGTCGCGGCGGGCAGCAACCCGGCGAACAGCACCGGCCGGTCGTGGACCGGCAGCCGCCGCGCGCCGCAACGGCCACGGCGAACCGTTCCGCTACCTGAACCGCCTCGAACCCGGCGACCTGGTCGTGCTGCGCACCCCCACGGCCGTCCACACCTACGCCCTGGACCGCGAACTCCCCGAGACCGACGCCGACAACTACGCGGCCCTCGACCCCGTCCCCGCCCAGGCCGACTACACCTCCCCCGGCCACTACCTCACCCTGACCACCCGCACCCCCGAGTTCACCTCCCTGCACCGCCTGGTCCGGTGGGGTCACCTCACCGCCACCACCCCGCCCAGCGACTGACGCCCCGTCGCGGGGCGGCACCGCTCACCGCTCCGCGCCCCGGGGCCGGGGGCCGGGGGCGCCACTCCTCGCGGTAGCCGGGGGCGTCGTCGTAGATCTGGGCGAGCAGCCGGACCGCCTCGCCGAGACCGGCGGCCCGGCCCGCCTCGAAGTCCGCACCGGCGGGGACCGCGCCCGACGGGTCGAGGTGGGCGACCGACGCGTAGAGGTCGGCGACCGCGTGCACCGTGTCGATCATCGGGATGGTGCTGCCGAGGATCACGTCGGTGCCCGGGGGAGCGAGCGAGGTGATCATCACGACGTTGTGCACGTCCTCGTCGAGTCTCGCCCGCAGGAACGGGACGGGGTCGTCATTCATGGCGGCCATCCTGCCCGACGGCCTCCCGACGGCGGGCGGCAGGACCCGGGGCGCGGAGGTGCACGCTCGGCCCGCCCGGACTGAAAAGTTTTGCGCCATCTTGCAGCAAGGGTTTTCATTACGTCCGGGTGTCGCCCGACGCACCGGCGGATGTCCGCGGCATCAACCCGGCCGCCACCCTGCTGGCAGGCCAGCCCGAAGGCGCTCCATCCACTTCTTGAAGGCAAAGGCTCGGCAAGGCCCGAATGATGACCTGAACTTGATGCCAACCGAGCAGCACCGGCCGCTCTTCCGTTGATTTCGTGTTGTGATCAACGGGCGCTGACGCCCCGTCAGTGCCGACGGAGAAGAGACGGGAACACCCATGACCACCGCACCGCCCCGCACCACGGCCACCGCCTGGTGGCGTCCGCTGCTGCTCGTGGCCGCCCTGCTGACCGGGTTGTTCGTCGCCGCCGCACCGGCCGGCGCGGCCACCGCCGAGGCGACCATATCGGTCACGGTCTCCGCCGTGACCAACCCGGGCGACACCGTCCTGATCAGCGGTAACACTGCGCAGTTGGGCAACTGGGACCCGGCCGCGGCCGTCCCGCTGCACACCACCGCCCAGACGCACCCGTCCTGGACCGGCTACGTCCAGGTCATCCAGGGCACCACCGCGCAGTACAAGTTCCTGATCCGCAGCAGCACCGGGGCCGTGACCTGGGAGAGCGTCCCCAACCGCTCGGTGACCGCCTCGACGACCACCATCACCGCGATCAACGACCGCTGGAACGTCGGCAGCGGCGCGCCGGTCGCCGCGACCTTCCGCGTCGCCGCCACCACCGCCTACGGACAGAACGTCTACCTGACCGGCAACCTGGCCGAGCTCGGCGGCTGGAACCCGGCCGCCGCCGTCCCGCTGACCACCGGCTCCGGCAGCTACCCGACCTGGACCGCCGCCCTGCAGCTGCCGCCCAACACCCCGGTCGAGTACAAGTACCTGATCAAGAACCCCGACGGCAGCGTGGTCTGGGAGGGCGGCGCCAACCGCACCGTGACCACCCCGCCCACCGGCACCTTCACCGCCGCCGACACCTGGCGCCCGTAGCCCCGGGCCACCGACCGCCCGGCCCCGGACGCTGGCGTCCGGGGCCGGGCGGTCGGCCGTGGGTGGCCGCGGGTGGCCGCGGGTGGCCGCGGGCGGGGTTGGCTTACGGGTAGGCGACCACGTTGACCGGGACGGTCCCCGACGGGGTGACGCCTCCGGTGTCGTTGATGACGTGGGAGATGGTGCCCTGGTAGCCGAGCGAGACGGTGAGCACGTCGTGGAACTTCACGCCCGCCGCGTTCGGCACCTCGAAGGCGTGGTACGCGTTCACGGCCGGGTTGGCGTTGAAGTAGCAGTAGCTGCCCAGGCCCCAGGCCTCGTGGCTGGTGACGCCGGTGCCGACCTTGTAGGCGGCGTAGCCGTTCACGCCGGTCGGTGAGATCCAGGCGGCCTGGTTGGGCACGTCGTACGGCATCTCGTTCTGGAAGAAGATCGTCCGGCCGCCCTGGCCGTTCCAGGTGACCTCGTACTTCTGGTAGTGCTCGACGAACAGGCCGGTCGCCAGGACGTTGTTGCCGTTGACGACCACGCCGTTGTCGGCGGTGTTGACCGTCCAGCCGACGGTGCCCGCGTTGCCGTGGTCGGCGCGCCAGGCCCAGATGTGGTCGACGATCGTGTTGTTGCTGTTGACGACCAGGCTGGTGGTGGCCTTGCCCGCGACCTCGCCGCCGATCCGGAAGAACACGTCCTGGATCGTGGTCGGGTCGGTGGCGTGGCTGGCGGTGGAGCCGGTGGCGCCGACGGTCAGCAGGGCGGCCGACCGGGTGGTGCCCGCGTCGAAGAGCAGGCCCTTGAGGCGGACGCCGTCGACGTCGGCGACCTGCATCGCGTTGACGCCGTTGTCGGGGACGAAGGTCGGGTAGCCGATGCCGAGGACCACGGTGTCGGCCCGGGTCACGTTGAGGGTCTGGTTCAGGTGGTAGACCCCGGGGGTGACGAACAGGTTGCAGCCCTGGGAGAGCGCGTTGTTGATGCTCGCGGCGGTGTCCCCGGCCTTGACCACGTAGAACCGGCTCATCGGCAGCGAGCTGCCCGGGGTGCTGCCGGACGCCCAGCTGGGGCCGGTGGCGTTGGTGCGCAGGCTGGGCAGGAAGACCCGGTACCGGCCGGAGCCGTCGACGTACAGGTAGGGGACGTCGCGGGAGACCGGGGTGGTGGCCAGCGTGGTCTCCGGGGGGTTGGGGAAGGTGTTCGCCGGGGCGCCCTGGACGCCGGAGAAGACCATGTTCCAGACCCCGCCGTCCCAGCTGCCGAGGCTGCTGTCGCGGGTGTACCACTGCTGCTGCGAGATCGAGGCGGCCTGCCCGGTGACCTTGGTGTCGGCGACGTAGCCGCCGCTGGCCCAGCCGTAACTGGCCGGGTACAGCGCCAGGTTGCCGTGCACGTCGATCCGGCGGAACGGGGCGGCCTGGGCGACCGCCCAGCGGTTGGTGCCGCCGCCGGGGTTGATCGCCAGGTTCTCGGCGGAGCGCCAGAAGTTCTGGGTGGCGTTGCCCGCGTCGGAGGCGTTGAAGGCGTCGACGGTGATGTTGCCGTTGATGGTGACGTCGTCGGGGTTCTGGCCCAGGCCCGCGACCGAGGTGTAGAAGCCGACGTTGTCGTTGACGTTGTAGGTGCCGGGCTTGAACAGGTCGGCGACCCGGTTCTCGGAGAACTGGGCGCTCTGGGTGTCCTTCAACTGGTTGAAGTGGGCGTCCAGTTGGGACTGGATGGTGGCGCTGGACATGCTCGGGTCGTAGACGTGCACGTTGGGCCCGAAGTCGGGGGTGTCGGACTGCGCCGGGCAGCTGGTGCCGCCACCGGAGGTCGTGGGAGTGGGAGTGGGCGTCGGCGTGGGACTGGTGCCGGTGCTGCCCATGGTGAAGGTGAAGTGCGGGCTGTCGTACTGCGGCCCGCTCTTCTCGTAGGTGAACCAGTACTCGACGGCGTTGCCGGTGGCGAGCGAGCTGACGGTCCAGGTCCAGGTGCCCGAGGCGTTGGTCATCCGGACGTTCTGCTGGTTCGCCCCGTTGACCAGGTAGTGGAGGTCCACGTAGAGCGCGGGCGTGGTCGGAGTGAACGCGATCTTCAGCTGGGTGGCGTTCAGCTGGGTGGCGCTCTGCGTGTAGTCGGCCGCGGCGGACGCGGGGCCGGCGGTGGCGGCCAGGCCGAGCAGGGCGGCGAGGGTCAGCGCCACCGCGGTGAGCAGGGCGAGGACACGGGGGCGGGGGCGGGGGTGGGGGTGGGAGAGGGCGGTCGTCCTTCGCATGGGGGTCCTCTCGTCTGGCTTCGCAAAGTGAACGCCAGGCCGAAGCGGGGGAAGGGGTGGTGTCGCCTTTCTGCGGGGCCCGGTCGGTCGAGACCGATTGAGAGCGCTCTCTGAGCCCGTACGGAAGTGTTGGGGCGGTGAAGGCTCACCGTCAAGTAGCGCGCAGCCTTCACCTCTCGAAGGCAAGGACCCCCCCTGGACTCTAAACAGTCAGCTGTGTACGTTTAAGGGGTCATCGCAGAGCAGAAGGAATCTCAATGATCGTGTCAAGCCGTCTGCGTGACCGGCGGGGTGGGGGTGAAGAGCCTCTTGTCACGCAGCATCGCCCACAGCACGTCGACCCGGCGGCGCGCGAGCGCGAGCAGGGCCTGGGTGTGCAGCAGCCCTTCGCCGCGTTTCTTGAGGTAGTAGTCCCGGGACGGGCCTGGCCGCATCATGGCGGTCTGGGCGGCCAGGTAGAAGATGTGCCGCAAGCGCCGGTTGTAGCGCTTGGGCCGGTGGTAGTTGCCGGTGCGGCGGCCGGAGTCCCGGGCGACCGGGGCCAGGCCGGCGTGGGATGCCAGGCGGCCGGCGTCCAGATAGCCGGACAGGTCGCCCACGATGGCGACGAACTCGGCGCCGA
>NZ_JBIAVO010000012.1:0-194314 GCF_042894345.1 Kitasatospora sp. NPDC001540 | reverse complement strand
CTCGACACCTCGAAGCGTGGAGAACGGCCGCCTCTGCTGTCCCGGGAAGAACCGCAGATCAGCAGGTCGAGTGACATGCGTGGATAAACGCCAAGCTGAGCGCGGGCCCCGGAAACCGGGGCCGGACGAGGGCACGCCAAAGCGGCGGAAGGTGGCGGGGCACCCCCCGCCGCCCACTACCCTGGTCGCTGTGAGCCTTCGCCTGTACGACACCATGACCCGCCAGGTACGCGACTTCGTCCCGCTGGTGCCGGGCTGTGTCTCGATCTACCTGTGCGGTCCCACCGTCCAGGCACCGCCGCACATCGGGCACATCCGCTCCGGCCTGAACTTCGACGTGATGCAGCGGTGGTTCCGCTACCGCGGCTACGACGTCACCTTCGTCCGCAACGTCACCGACATCGACGACAAGGTGATCGCCAAGGGGCGCGAGCAGTCCACCGAGTGGTGGAAGATCGCGTACGCCAACGAGCGTGCGTTCAACGAGGGTTACACCGCCCTCGGCTGCCTGCCGCCGAGCACCGAGCCGCGCGCCACCGGCCACGTGCCCGAGATGATCGAGATGATGCGCGGCCTGATCGAGCGGGGCCACGCGTACGAGGCCGACGGGAACGTGTACTTCGCGGTCACCACCTTCCCCGAGTACCTGAGGCTCTCCAACCAGGAGCTGGACAACCTCCGGCAGCCCTCCGGCGACAACGAGACCGGCAAGCGCGACCCGCGCGACTTCGCGATGTGGAAGGCCGCCAAGCCGGGCGAGCCGAGCTGGGAGACGCCCTGGGGCCGCGGGCGCCCGGGCTGGCACCTGGAGTGCTCGGCGATGGCGCACAAGTACTTCGGCAGCGCCTTCGACGTCCACGGCGGCGGGCTCGACCTGATCTTCCCGCACCACGAGAACGAGATCGCCCAGTCCCGGGCGTTCGGCGACGAGTTCGCCAACTTCTGGGTGCACAACGCCTGGGTGACGCTGGCGGGCGAGAAGATGTCCAAGTCGCTGGGCAACTCGGTGCTGGTCTCCGAGATGGTCAAGCGCTGGCGCCCGATCGTGCTGCGCTACTACCTGGTCGGGCCGCACTACCGCTCGATGATCGAGTACAGCGAGGAGTCGCTGCGCGAGGCCGAGACCGGGTTCAACCGGATCGAGGGCTTCATCGAGCGGGCCGTGGAGCGCTGCGGCCCGGTCGACCCGGCGCCCGAGGTGCCGCTGGCCTTCGCCGAGGCGATGGACGACGACCTGGGCGTCCCGCAGGCGCTCGCCGTGGTGCACACCGCCGTCCGGCAGGGCAACAGCGCGCTCGGCGCGGACGACAAGGAGTCGACCGCGGCCCGGCTGGCCGAGGTCCGGGCGATGCTCGGCGTGCTCGGCCTCGACCCGCTGGACGAGCAGTGGGCCCAGGACGGCGGCCGGGGCGAGGAGCTCACCGGCGTGGTCGACTCGCTGGTCAAGCTGGTCCTCGAGCAGCGCCAGGCCGCCCGCGCCCGCAAGGACTTCGCGACCGCCGACGCGATCCGCGACCGGCTCGGCGCGGCCGGGCTGGCGATCGAGGACACCCCGTCCGGCCCGCGCTGGACGATCAACCAGTAGGACCAGTAGCCCTTCGGGGCGTGCAGGGGCCGTACCTTTGTAAGGGTGCGGCCCCGACGCACGAAGCAGACGCAGAGACAGGAAGTACAGCCATGGCCGGCAACAGCCAGCGCAGGAACCGCCGCAACCCCGGATCGAAGAAGGGCGCGAGTGTCGGTACCGGCGGCCACAGCCGGAAGGCGCTGCAGGGCAAGGGCCCGACCCCGCCCGGCGAGGCCCGCAAGGGGCACCCCAAGCAGCGCGCCGCCAACGCCGCGCTCAAGCGCGAGCGCGACGCGAAGTCCCGCGCGGGCATGCGCCGCTCCGGCGCGGCCAACCGCAGCGGCCGCGGCGGCGCGGGCGCGGCCGAGCTGGTGGTGGGCCGCAACTCGGTGGTCGAGGCGCTGCAGGGCGGCGTCCCGGCGACCGCCCTGTACGTGCAGCAGTTCATCGACACCGACGACCGCGTCCGGGAGGCCTTCCAGGCCGCCAACGAGCGCGGCGTCCCGCTGATGGAGGCCCCGCGCCCGCAGCTGGACCAGATGACAGGCGGCCTCAACCACCAGGGCCTGGTACTGCAGGTCCCGCCGTACGAGTACGCGCACCCCGAGGACCTGCTGGAGGGCGCCGCCGACGCCGGTCAGGACGCGCTGATCGTCGCGCTGGACGGCGTCACCGACTCCCGCAACCTGGGCGCGGTCGTCCGCTCGGCCGCCGCGTTCGGCGCGCACGGCGTGGTGATCCCGGAGCGCCGGGCGGCCGGCATGACCGCCGGTGCCTGGAAGACCTCCTCCGGCGCGGCGGCGCGCCTGCCCGTGGCGCGCGCCACCAACCTGACCCGCGCGCTGGAGGCGTACCAGAAGGCCGGTCTGATGGTGGTCGGCCTGGCCGCCGACGGCGAGGCCGAGATCGGCGACCTGGACGCGCTGACCGGCCCCGTGGTGATCGTGGCGGGCTCCGAGGGCAAGGGCCTGTCCCGGCTGGTCTCGGAGACCTGCGACCTGCTGGTGCGGATCCCGATGCCCGGCCAGACCGAGTCGCTGAACGCCGGTGTGGCCGCCGGTGTGGTGCTGTACGAGGCCGCCCGGCTGCGCGCCAAGCGCTGACCGCCCGGCGACGGGTCGTTTTCGTGGGGGAACCGGTCGGGTCCGGTCGGGCCCGGTCGGTTTTCCCATGATCACTTCAAATCCCCTCCCGGAATCCACCCGGGAGAGTGTCCTCGGGGCCCGTCACCCGGTTAGAGGGGTGTGGACACCAGAACACCTCTGCGCCTCGGGCAGCGCCCCGCGGGGATAGACGACGGACCGGTCCTCAACACGGTCCGGGTGCCGTCCGACCCGTCGAGGCTCAGCAGCACCCAGGCCAGCTTCCGGGTCAGGCTCTCCGCCCCGGTGGCCCCGATGATCGACGCCCCGGCCGGTGCCGCCTTCGGTGACCCGTACGGCCTGCGGAGCGGCGTCCGCCCGACGGTCACCCCGCAGGTCGTGGTGCCCGCGTCGTCGGTGCCCGCGCTGGCCGGGATCACCGCCGCCTCGGTCACCGGCGCGGCGCCCCGGCGCAAGGCCCGGGTGGTCACCGCCTGGAGCGGCCAGGCCGGGCCCGGCGACACCGCCGCGACCCAGCTGCTGGAAGCCGTCCGGCTGACCACCGTGCCCGCCCCCGCCAACGGCCGAGCCGACGAGGACACCCAGCAGCTCCAGGCCGTGCCGCGGCAGCACGGGCCGGGCGGCGGGTCCACCGGCCCCGGGGAGACCCCGCACGTCGGCGTCCCCGAGCTGCTGGACGAGTCGGTCCGGATCGGCGCCGGCCGCAGTTGGCAGCCCGAGGGCGAACTGCCCGAGGTGCCGTCGCTCAGCGAGGGCTCCAAGCACGCCTGGTACCCCGGCCGCCGGGTCGACCTCGGCCTGGTGCTGCTGCCGCTGCGGGTGCTGCTGGGCTCGCTGTCGGTGTACGCCGGGTTCAGCAAGCTGTGCGACCCGGTGTACTTCGACGGCGGCGAGCGCGGCTCCATGATGCGCTGGCTCGCCTCGCTGCACCCGTGGAAGGTCGCCCAGCCGCTGCTGGACCTCGCGATGGCCCACCCGGTCGGCGCCGGGCTCGCGGTCTCCTTCCTGGAGGTCGTGGTCGGCGTGCTGTCCATCCTGGGCCTGTGGCAGCGGCTCGCGGCCGGCACCGCGATGGCGCTCTCCGCGGCGCTGCTGTTCACCGTGAGCTGGAAGGCGGTGCCGGTCTACGACACCCCCGACCTGATCTTCCTCGCGGCCTGGAGCCCGCTGCTGATCGCCGGGGCCCCGTTCGCCTCGCTGGACGGCCGGATCGCCCTGGAGGCGTTCCGGCGGCACGGGCCCACCGCGCCGGGCGCCGTCCGGCGGCGGATGCTGCGCCGCCGCGGCGTGGTCACCGCGGTCGTGGTCGGCCTGACCCTGCTGTCCGGCTCGCTGCTGGGCGCGGCGGTCCGCACCGGCGACACCAAGGCGCCCGCCGGGCCGCCCACGGACTACGGCTCCCCGATCTGGCCCAGCAGCGGCCCCACGCCGTCCGCACCCGCGCCGACGCCCTCGCCCAGCCCCAGCCCCAGCACCGGCCCGAGCAAGGCCCCGTCCTCCTCGACGCCCTCGCCCTCGCCCAGCCGCAGCGGCAGCAAGTCCAAGCAGAACGGGGGCGGTTCGACCAGCAGCACCCCGCCCCCTCCGCACGGCGGCTCCGGCAGCACCGGCTCGGGCGGCACCACCGGCGGCGGCTCGGCCGGCGGGACCGGCAGCGGCGGCGCCCCCACGGGCACCCCGCGCACCGCGCAGCCCACGCACGGCGTGATCGGCGGGCTGCTCGGCAGCGGGCCGCCGCTGCTGGAGCTCGGCATGAGCCCGCAGCGGCCCGCGGGCACCGTCTGACCGGCAGCAAGCGCGCGCGAACGGCGGTAGGGCCCCTCCTGGTTGCGGGAGGGGCCCTACCGCCGTTCTGCGGGGCCTTCCGCGGTTCTCGATGTCCGCGGGCTGCTTCGTCCGGCTACTTCCGGGTCGCGGCGAGCTCCTTGGCGGCCTCGGTGAGGTCCTTGGCGGTGTCGATGGCCCGCCAGTAGCAGCCCTGCGGCAACTGGTAGCCGGCCAGGCGGCGGTCGCGGGCGAGCTGCGGGAAGGTGGTGCGCTCGTGGTCGCCGACCTCGGGCAGCAGCTCGTGGAAGCCCGGCGCGAAGACGTACAGGCCCGCGTTGATCAGGAACGGGGACGGCGGGGCCTCGATGAAGTCCAGCACGTTGCCGAACCGGTCGGTCTCCACCGCGCCCCACGGGATCCGCGGCCGGGCCAGCGCCAGGGTCGCGACCGCGGCCCGCTCGTGGTGGAAGGCGGCCATCTCGCGCAGGCTGAACCTGGTCCAGATGTCGCCGTTGGTGGCGTACCAGGGCTCGGCGGGGCGCGGCAGGGCGGCCGCCGCGTACTTCAACCCGCCGCCGCGGCCCAGCGGTTCGGTCTCCACCACGGTCCTGGTCCGGAGCGGCAGGTCGGCCTGCTCCAGCCACTCCTGCAGCACCTCGGCCAGGTGCCCGCAGGAGACCACCACGTCGGTGACGCCCTCGGCGGCCAGCCACTCCAACTGGTGCCCGATGATCGGCCTGCCGGTGCCGGGGATCTCCACCAGCGGCTTGGGCCGGTCGTCGGTGTACGGCCGCAGCCGCGAGCCCTGACCGCCCGCCAGGATCACCGCCTGGGTGACGGCGGGGGCGGGGGCGCCCGGGACGGTGGCGGTGGTGTCTGCTGTCATGCACGCCACGATAGCGGGCCCGCCCGCCCGGGGACGGGCCCGTGGGCGCGTCTCGCCGGGGCTACGGCCTTGCCCGGCGCGCCAGTTGGCGACTCGGTGGCGGAACGGCCGGCGGGGGAGCGCTCGGCTGTGGGGCGGCGGGCGGGGAGCGGCCGACCGTGGAGCGCTCAGTCGGGGGCCGTCGGCCAGGGAGCGCTCAGTTGACCGCGCCGGCGGCGAACGAGCCGTCGCAGACCGGGCGGGCGAAGGAGCGGGCGCGCTGCACGTCGCCCTGGTACTTCTTCACCGCGGCGCGGCCGAGCTCGCCGGCCAGCTGGCTGCAGTAGGGGGTCAGCGAGGGCTTCTCGCGCATGGTGCGCTCCAGCAGGTCGAGCGCCGTCCCCGGGTTGTGGTTCTTCAGCTCCTCCATCAGGTCCACCCGGAGGGCGTCCTGCGGGGCCATGCCCTCGGTGTTGGGGGCGGTGGAGGTGCGGCCGATGGCGCCGTCGCCGCTGGAGGCCGCGACCACCTGCTGGTCCAGGCCCGTCGGCGGGGCCCACGGGACGCGGGTGACGGCGAGCGTGCCGGTGGTCACCAGGATCACCGGCAGGGTGAGGGCAACGGTCTGGGCGATGCGGCGCACGAGCTGTTTCACGCTCAGGAGCGTAGCGCTGCGTGGCGGGCCGGGAGCGCCGCGTTACCCCATCGGGTGACGGGTGTCCTGTTTTGTACCGCCGTCGGGTTGACGGAGCGTACCCGGAGAACGCCGGAGCCCCCCTGCCGACCGCCGTGGGCAGGGGGGCTCCGTGGAAGAGCGGTGGGACGGGCGCCGCCGTCAGGCGCGGCGCCCCTCCGGTGCCGGGGTCAGCGGCTCAGGCGCTTGCCGCCCTCGTTCTCGGTGGTGAAGACGTGCGGCTCGTTGCCGACCGGCACGATGTGGATGGTCTCGCCGCGCTGCGGGATCTCGCGGCTGTGCACGCGGACCACGATGTCCTTGTCCTCGCCGGACACCTGGGTGGTGCCGTACACGTAGCCGTCGGCGCCGAGCTCCTCGACCACGTTGACGGTGACCGCGACGCCCTCGAGGCCGCCGGCCGGGACGACCTGGAAGTGCTCGGGACGGATGCCGACCACGACGCTCTTCGCGTTGCCGGCCTTGGCCAGGTCCTCGCGGGCGATGTTGATGATCGAGCCGCCGAACTTCACGCCGCCGTCGACCAGCGGAACCTCGATCAGGTTCATCGCCGGGGAGCCGATGAAGCCGGCCACGAACAGGTTGCCCGGGCGGTCGTACATCGCGCGCGGGGCGTCGACCTGCTGCAGCAGACCGTCCTTGAGGACCGCGACGCGGTCACCCATGGTCATGGCCTCGGTCTGGTCGTGGGTGACGTAGACGGTGGTGATGCCCAGGCGGCGCTGCAGCGAGGCGATCTGGGTGCGGGTCGAGACGCGGAGCTTGGCGTCGAGGTTCGACAGCGGCTCGTCCATGAGGAAGACCTGCGGCTGACGGACGATCGCGCGGCCCATCGCGACGCGCTGGCGCTGACCGCCGGAGAGCGCCTTCGGCTTGCGGTCCAGGTACTGGGTCAGGTCGAGGATCTTCGCGGCCTCTTCGACCTTGGTGCGGATCTCGGCCTTGTTCACGCCGGCGATCTTCAGGGCGAAGCCCATGTTCTCGGCGACGGTCATGTGCGGGTACAGCGCGTAGTTCTGGAACACCATGGCGATGTCCCGGTCCTTCGGCGGCAGGTGGGTCACGTCGCGGTCGCCGATGCGGATGGCGCCCTCGTTCACGTCCTCCAGGCCGGCCAGCATGCGCAGCGAGGTCGACTTGCCACAGCCGGAGGGGCCGACCAGGACGAGGAACTCGCCGTCCGCGATCTCCAGGTCGAGCTGGTCGACGGAGGGCTTGTCGGCACCCGGGTACACACGGGTGGCCTTGTCGTACGTCACGGAAGCCATGGTGCTTCTCTCCTTCACCGGCAGGAACGTGCCGGACGATCCGAGTAAAGGCGGATGTTTTCCACCGCCCCCGACCGGTCTGGACCACAGTCGTCGGGTACGGCTCCCCGCGACGCTACCTGGCAGTTCATCGTTTTGTCAGCCCTCCGCCGCCCCCGAGTTCGCATCGATCCGGTCACACCCCTCCCCGGCCGTCCTCCCGGCCGCCGCCACCAACCACCCGCATCCCCGAGCCCCCGCCCGGTACACTGCCCACTGGTGCCGCCGTGGATCCCGCGGACGGCCACCACGCCTCCTTAGCTCAGCTGGCCAGAGCACCGCTCTTGTAAAGCGGGGGTCGTCGGTTCGAACCCGACAGGGGGCTCAGCGGGCAAGGCCGCAAGACGTGCGACAAGGGCCAGGTCACCGGGGTTCTCCCGGCGGCCTGGCCCTCGGTCGTTGTCCGGGGCGGGCAGTCGGTCCGGCCGTGCCACCGACGTGCCGGACGCCCCCGGAGGATCCTGCTCGCCGGGTTCCCGGCGGACCGCCTCGCCCATGCGGTCGACGATCTCCCGGTCCCGCCCGCTGTTCGTGCGCTGGTGGATCAGCGCGGCCCGGATGGTGCCAACACGGTCGAGAGGCCGATCTTGAAAGTGGCCACGGGCCTGCTCCTTGAGTCAGCTCCGACGCCCGTGCGTTGCGTAGCGGCTTCTCCATGAAAGCAGGCGCAGTTCTTCTGCGGGCAACTGCGAAGCGGAACTTCTGCGAGCCTGGGTTCGCGCGAACTTCACGCGAACCTCGCGCGAGGACAGAAGCAGGAGGAGGGAACATGACCAGCGGTTTCGGCCTGGTAGTCCGCTTCGAGCTGCGTGACGGTGCGGCTGCTGCGGCCTTCGACAACCTGGTGGAGCAGACACTCGCGGGCATCAAGGCTCTGGAGCCCGGGACGCTCGCCTACGTCGTCCATGCGGTTCCGGACGAGCCCAACGTCCGGGTGTTCTACGAGCTTTACGCGGATCGGGAGGCCTTCGAGCAGCACGAGCAGCAGCCCCACACCAAGCACTTCCTCGCCCAGCGCGAGCAGTACCTGTCCGGCGTGGACGTGACGTTCCTGTCCGCCACGGCAGGGAAGGGGCCGGCGGCGGCATGACGCCCGAGGAGCGACGCGCCTTCGGGGTGCGGGTGGCCGAGCTGCGCGAGGCCCGCGGGTTGACGCAGAAGCAGCTCGCTGCCGAGATCGGCAGGACGGCGAGTTGGCTCTCGCAGGTCGAGCGCGGTATCCAGCCGGTGAACCGGCTCGACGTCCTCCGCAAGCTCGCCGACGGCCTGGGCGTGTCGCTCCAAGTCCTCCGGCCGGACGCGTCGGCGCCTGTCGCCGTTGTGGCCGTGCCGCCCAGGGAGGAGTCGAACGACCCGGACCAAGCTCGCCTGCTGATCTCGGGTCACCCGGTGCCCGAGGTACTGCTGACGGCGGGCCCCACCGGGGCGCCGGTGACCGTCGCCGAGTTGCAGGCCGCGGTCGACCGGGTGTGGGAGATGCCCCACGGCAACCAGTTCGCCGAGCTGAGCAAGGCTCTCGGTTCGCTGCTGCCGAGGATCGAGCGCGCTGCCCGGACGGCGCCCACCGACCAGCGTCCCCAGTTGTGGGGCCAGCTCAGCCGGACCTACCAGGCGTTGTCCGCCGCCTTCGTGCGCCAGGACGAGGGCGATGCCGCCTGGATCGCCGCGGACCGTTCGATCCGTGCCGCCGAAGAGTCCGGCCGGCCCCTGGAGGTGTTCGCCGGCGTCTTCCGGCTCGCCCAGGCATTCGTCCGGTTGAAGCACTACGACCAGGCGGACCACTCGGCGACGACCGCCCTCCACGCGCTGGAGCAGCACCTCCGGGAGGGCGACCCGACCCCCGAGGTCCTGTCGGTCACGGGCTCGCTGCACCTGGTGCTGGCGCTGTCCAGCGCGCGCTCCGGCGACCGCCCGCGGGCCCGCCGAGAACTCGACCGCGCAAGGAGGATCGCCCGTAGGTCGGGCGAGGACCGCAACGACTTCAACCTGGAGTTCGGGCCCACCAACGTCGAGATCCAAACCGTCTCGATCGCGGTCGACCTCGGCGACGCGGGCGAAGCGCTCGACGTCGGCGCGCGGATCGACGCGTCGGGGCTCTCGGCCGAGCGGCAGGCGCGGCTCCTTCTCGACCTCGGCCGGGCCCGCACGCAGCGTCGACAGCTCGGCGAAGCCCTGGGCGCCCTGCTCCAGGCGGAGGAGCTGTCACCGGACCTGCTCCATACCCACGTCACGGCACGAGCCACGATTCGTGAGCTGCTGCTGGTCGCAGGCCGGTCGGCGACGCCGGAGCTTCGCGATCTCGCCGAGCGGGCCGACGCCCGGGCGTGAGTGAGTACGACCCTTCTCCACGGGTTCAAGGCGCGACGCACAGCGCCGCGCGGCACTCGCCCGGTAGATGACCGGCGTTGCCCGCACGGCATCCTGTTCGTGCTCTACCCCGGCAGCCCGCGCCGCGCGCGTCGGGCGTCCCCGACCGGGCCTCAGCGCAAGGGCAGGCTCTCGACGGTGAAGGCCAGGCTGGTCAGCGGTTCGCCGTAGAGGTAGGTGTCCATCTGGGAGTTGGTCACCAGCAGCCGGCCCCCGCTCACGGCGACGCCGGTGGTGGTGTCGGCGCCCGGGAAGGTGCGTTCGGAGACGACGACCGCCCGGGTGCTCCCGGCGGACAGTCGCAGTTCGGTGACCTCGTTGTCCACCGAACGCGCGACGTACAGGGTGTTTCCCTGCCGGACGATGCCGTCGGCGCTGGGCAGCGGCGGTGCGTCGATCCTGCGGACACCGCCGGTGGTGAGGTCGAGCCGGTAGAGGGCGCCGCTGTACCAGTAGCCGATGATCAGCGACGTGCCGTCGGGGGCGGTGGTGATGCCGTTGCCGTTGGACTGGCCGGCCACGTAGTCCGGCAGGTGGTAGGCCACCCGCAGGGTCCGGTGGGCGCCGGTGGCGGGGCCGTTCACCTCGGCGGCCGGGATCCGGTAGACCACGGCGCGCAGGGAGTCGGTGATGTAGACGTCCCCGTTGGGAGCCACGGCCGCGTCGTTGACGAGGGTCTGTTCGCCGGTGTCGGGGACGGTGTAGGCCGCGACGAGCCTTCCGGAAGTGCTGTAGACGAAGAAGCGCCCGGTGAACGCGCCGGCGACCAGCAGGCGGTTGCCGGCGATCTTGATGCCGGTGGCCTGGGTGCGGCCGTCCTGGCCGGCCGGCAGGAAGGGTTCGAGCGTGGTCGCCCCGGGGCGTCCCCGGTAGACGGTGCCGTCGCCGATGCTGCTGGCGTAGACGAAGTGGCGGTCGGCCGCCACGCTTTCGGGGAACGCGCGGCTGCCGTCGAGGGTGATCGCCTGGTCGCCGTTCCCGCCCCGGGCGGCGTGGGCGGGGGCGGGGCCACCGGGGGTGGCGGCGGTCGCGGGAAGCGTGAACGCGGCCAGGGCCGCGGAAGTGGCGGTGAGGGTGACGAGCGCGCGCCGCCCCGTGACGCGGACGGTCGTACGGGCGGACGCGGCGCGGCGGTACGCGGTGCGCGGGGGGACTGTGCGGGAGGACATGGTCGGCAACTTTCCGGGTGATGGCAGGGGCGTACACGGTCATGGAACGAGGGGTGAGCGCCTCGCGGCGGTCCGGCGCGACGGGCGCGGGGGCGAGCGGACGGTCAGCGCAGCGCGGCGGCGATGGCGTCGGACAGGGCGGTGGCCGGCCGGCCGATCAGGCGGCTGAGGTCGCCGGATCCCGTGTACAGCTCGCCGCGGCTCATCCCGAGGTCTGCGTCGGCGAGGACGCGCGCCAGTTCGGCGGGCAGGCCGGCCCCGGTCAGCGCCTCGCTGAGCCGGTCCGCGGGCAGATCGGTGTAGGCGATCGGCTCCCCGGTGGCCGCCGAGACCGCCTCCGCCAGCTCGGCCAGGGTGAACGCCTCGTCCGCACCCAGCTCGTACACCGCGCCCGCGTGGCCCTCGGTGGTCAGCACGACGGCGGCGGCCTCCGCGTAGTCGACGCGTGACGCGGCGCTGATCCTGCCCTTGCCCGCGGCTCCGATCACCGTCCCGCTCCGGCGGAACAGGGGCAGTTGAGCGGTGTAGTTCTCCAGGTACCAGCTGTTGCGCAGCAGTGTGCCGGGGACCTCGCGTTCGCGCAGGTACTCCTCGGTGGCGCGGTGGGTGCGGGCCAGGATGCTGGTCGCCGTGTCGGCCTGCGTCATGCTCGTGTACGCCACCAGCGACACGCCGGCCGCCACTGCCGCGTCGACGGCCCGGCGGTGGTTGGCCGACCGCTCGTCCACGGTGGTGGTGGACACCAGCAGCAGCCGGTCCGCTCCCCGGAACGCCGCCGCGAGGCTGTCCGGCTCCGCGAAGTCCGCCCGGCGCACCACGACACCGCGGTGGCCGAGGTCTTCGATGCGTGCGGTGTCCCGTCCGGTCGCGACGATGTCCGCGGCCGGGACTCCGCGCCGCAGCAGCGCCTCGACGGTGAGCCTGCCCAACTGGCCCGAGGCTCCGGTGACGACGATGGACATGGGATCGCCCCTTCCTGCCGCGAACTCTCCTCGCGGCGTGACGAACCCAGATTGACCTGGTGACTCTCCATCAGTAAGTAGCCACTTGCTGGTAAGGTAACCACCTACGGGAAAGTATCGAGGTGAGTGAAGTGGCGACCGCCGAGAAGGTGACGGAGCCCATGGCGCCGTGGGACCCGTACACGCGCGGCTGCCCCTCGCGCGACCTGCTCGACCAGATCGGCAGCAAGTGGGCGGTGCTCGTGCTGGGAGAACTCGGCAAGCACGGAGCCTGCCGGTTCACCCGGTTGCGGCAGCGGCTGGCCGGAGTGAGCGAGAAGATGCTCACCCAGACGCTGCGCACGCTCGAACGCGACGGACTGGTCCGGCGGACCGTGTACCCCGAGGTGCCGCCCCACGTCGAGTACGACCTGACCCCCCTCGGCCAGACCCTGCGGGGACCACTTCGCGTACTCACCCAGTGGTCGGTGGAGCACGTCGGCGAAGTCCTCGCCGCACGTCAGGAGTACGACGTCCGCGCCGAGCGCACCGCCTGAGCCCCGCGCCCCACGGCCGCACCCACACCGCGCAAGTCGCCGACACGACCGGCTCCCGGCCCGAGCTCCCGGCGAGTGCACGACGTGGAACGCCCCCACGGCCGCAGGCTGCACCGACAACCAGGCGGGCATCCAGTGGACCGCGACCGACGCGTGGGTACCGGTGAAGACGCCCGCCGCGCCGGAAGTCGTCCGCGGCAACAACATCAACTCCACCAGCGACATCGTCACCCCGCACCGGCGGCACCGGTGCTGACTTCGGCGACGGCACCCAGAACTCGACACTGTCCGGCGTCCTGTGCGTCGTCGTCAGGCGAAGGGGAAGAGGTTCCGGCCCTCCAGGTGTTCCAGCAGGGCGTTCAGGCAGGCTTCGGGGGAGGGGCGGTCGGTGCGGAAGGAGCCGTCCTCGCCCAGGGCGCCGCCGGAGGCGATCACCATCCAGCGCAGGCCGGGCGGGCGTTCGCCGTCGGCCTTGAGGACCACGCTGCAGCCGCGCTCCGCCAGCCGGTCCATGAGTTCCACTGCGTCCATGCCCGTCCCCGTTCCTCGGTGGCCCCGCCGTGGGCCGGGTCAAGTGAACCAGCACCGCCCGGCGGCCACCGCGGAGCCGGGCGGCAGGAGGTGGGCGACCAGGGTGGGGGCTCCGTCGGCGGCGTGCATCTTGACGTGGTCGAGGGTGAGGCGGCCGTGGCGGGGGTGGACGAAGGTGCGGCTGCGCGGGGCGTAGCCGACCAGGTCGTGGCATTCCCACAGAGCGCTGAACTCGGGTCTGGCGCCCCGCTCCCGGTCGGCGTGCGGGGCCCGCAGTTCGGGGGACATGAACATCAGCCCCAGGACGTTGCGGACGGCGGGCGGCACCTGTTCGAAGCCGCCGAACAGCGCCTGCTGGCCGCGGTTCCAGGCCAGGACGCGGACGCGATCCGGGCCTGCCCGGACACCAAACTGGTCGGCCAACTGCTGGCGGTGCGGCACGCGTACGGGCGGCTGGCCGCGGACGGGTCGATCGTCCTGCTGGCCGGGGCGGGCGGCTACAAGCCGTTCGCCGGGATGAGCGTCACCGCGGCCGCCGACGTCGGCATCGGCGCGATGGGCCGCTCGCTCGCCCTGGAACCGGCCCCGGTCCGGGTCAACGTCCTGGTCGCGGGCCTGGTCGACACCCCGCTGT
Source organism: Kitasatospora sp. NPDC001540 (assembly GCF_042894345.1). NCBI lineage: Bacteria > Bacillati > Actinomycetota > Actinomycetes > Kitasatosporales > Streptomycetaceae > Kitasatospora > Kitasatospora sp. NPDC001540. The sequence continues at coordinate 180,812 of NZ_JBIAVO010000012.1, read as the reverse complement.
GGGACTTCCTCCCGGAGCCCGACCGGGCCGCCTTCTTCGCGACCGCGGCCGCCACCACGCCGGTGGGCCGGATCGGGCAGCCGGACGACATCGCCGCGTCCGTGCCGCACCTGCTGGAGAACGCCTTCGTCAACGGCGCCCTGCTCTGAGCACCCGGGCGCGGTGCGTCACCGCAGCCACCGCAGCCACCGCAGTCGGCGCCGCCGCTCACCCCGTCGCGAGCAGTTCGCGCAGTTCGGCGACGGCCTTGTGGCCGGAGGGGCCGAGCCCGGCCAGGGCGGTGTGCCAGGCGGCGCGGGCCTCGGCGTGGCGGCCGAGGTCGCGCAGGACCAGGCCGTGGGTGTGCTCGATCGTGCCGGTGGCGAAGGCGTCCTGCAGGGCCGCGGCGTCTTCGAGCAGGTCGCGGACCATGGCGAGGGCCTCCTCCAGCCGTCCGAGGCGCCGGAGCGCTTCGACCTGGCCGCGCCGGTTCTCCAGCACCACGTGCCAGGCCGCGACCCACTCGGTGGACGCCGTGGCCTGGCCGAAGTAGTGCAGGGCCGTGGTGGGGTCGTCCAGGCGCAGGTGGGCGAACCCGATGTTCGCCAGGCCGGCGCAGACCGCGTCGCCGAACCCGCTGAGCCGCCCGGCCTCGACGCTGCGCCGGTGGTGGGCGATGGCGCGGTGCGGGTCCTCCGCCTCCACCAGGTTGCCGAGTGCGCTGAGCGTGGTGGCCTCGCCGCGGAGGTCGCCGGCCCGGACGGCGAGGGCCAGCGACTGCTCCAGGCAGGCCACCGCCTCCTCGGTGCGACCGAGGCTGGACAGCAGGAGGCCGCGGTTGCCCAGGAGCGACTGGAGCCGTTCCGGGTCGTCGACCAGCGGGAGGCACTGGTCGATCAGCTCGATCCCCTCGAGGTTGCGGCCGGTGACGAAGTGCACCTGCGCCATGTCGTTGAGCGCGTACGACAGCGCGTCCCGGTCGCCGTCGCGCAGGGCGAGGCGCTGGACGAGTTCGTTCAGCCGGAAGCTCTCCGGGCGTCGGCGCACCCGTAGGTACGGGGCGATCGCGCGGACGGGCAGCGAGACCTCGGCGGCGGTGGCCCACGGCGCGGCGGCGACCCGTTCGACCAGGGTCGACAGGTTGCCGAACTCGGCGTCGCCGAGGGCCAGTGCGGCGTCCCCGTCCAGCCGGTCGGCCTCGTCCACCGGCGGCAGCCGTCGGATCCGGTGGGCGCTGGTGTCGAGGGCGAGCGCCGTCCGGGAGGCGAGGGACAGGTACCAGCCGAGTGCGGCCCGGAGGTGCCGGACGCGTTCGTCGGGGTCGGGGACGAGCTCGCGGGCGTAGTCGCGGACCAGGTCGTGCGGGGAGTACCGGTCGGGGCGGGGTTCGTCGAGCAGGGCGACCTCGACCAGCCGGTCGAGGGCGGCGCCGGCCTGGGCGGGGGTGATCCGCAGGACGGCGGCGAGCAGCGGGGCGGAGTAGTCGGCCAGGTCGATCGCGCCGATCGCGGCGAGGGCGTCGGCGGCGCGCAGGTCCGGGCGGCGGGTGGAGGCGCGCAGCGAGTCGTACGTCAGGGCGAGCGACCGGCGGATGCTCAGGTCGTCGAGTTCGAGTTCGTCGAGGCGGTCCTCGTGCTCCTCCAGCCGACCGACCAGCCCGCGGACGGGCAGGGCGCGGCGGGTGGCCAGGCGGGCGCCGGCGATGCGCAGGGCGAGCGGAAGTCTGCCGCAGAGCCGGACCAGGCGGGCCAGGTCGGCCTGTTCGATGGCGACGACGGACCGGTCGACGGTGGCGCGGCCCGCGGTGCGCTCGACCAGGGCGATGCTGTCGTGCTCGGAGAGGACGTCCAGCCGCAGGTGCAGGGCGCGGTCCAGGGTGTGCAGGGGGGAGCGGCTGGTGACCAGGACGGCGCACCCCGGGTCGGCGGGCAGCAGCGGGCGGACCTGGGCGGCGTCGGCGGCGTCGTCGAGGACGAGCAGGGTGCGGGTGCCGGTCAGGGTGGTGCGCAGCAGGGCGGCGGCGCTGTCGGCGTCGGCGGGGACGGTCCCGGGAGGGGTGCCGAGGCCGTGCAGCAGGGCGGTGAGCGCGGCGTGGGCGCTGAGCGGGGTCAGGCCGGGGGTGGCGCCGCGCAGGTTCAGGAACAGCTGCCCGTCGGGGAAGTCGGTGCGCAGGGCGTCGGCGCAGCGCACGGCCAGGGCGGACTTGCCGACGCCCGCCATGCCGCTGACCACGGCGACCGCGGGCCGGTCCGAGGCGGCGAGCAGGGTGCGGCGCAGTGCGTCCAGTTGTTCCTGGCGTCCGACGAAGTGGCTGGCGGGGGCAGGCAGTTGGGAAGGCCGCGGACGGTCGGTGGCGGCAGCGGCAGCGGCAGCAGCGGGGGCGGCGGGGCGTTCGGCGAGGACCTGCCGGTGCGCCTCCCGCACGGCCGACCCGGGCTCGACGCCCAACTCCTCGACCAGGGCGGCCCGCAGGCGCTGGTGGACGGCCAGGGCGCGGGCACGGTCGCCGGTCAGGTGGAGGGCCCGCATCAGCTGGGCGTGGAAGGCCTCCCGGAGCGGGTGCTCGCCGACCAGCCGGGTGAGTTCGGGGATCAGGGCGTGCGGGCGGCCCTGGCGCAGTTCGGCGTCGAAGCGCCATTCCAGGGCTTGCAGGCGGCTCTCCCGCCACTGTTCGCGCACGGCGCCGTCCACGGCCGTCTCCGGGAGGTCGGCGAGGGGTTCGCCGCGCCAGAGGTCGAGCGCGGCGGCGGTCTCGGCCAGGACCGCGGGCAGGTCGCCGGTCTCGTGCGCGGCGCGGGCGCGGCGGATCGCCGACTCGAACTGCAGGGTGTCCAACTCGTCTTCCGCCACGACCAGTCGGTAGCCCGACGGAGCGGCGAGCAGTCGCCTCCCGTCCTCGTCGGCGAGTGCCCTGCGCAGTCGGGCGACCAGGTTGCGCAGCGAGGCTTCGGCGGTGGCGGGCGCGTCCTCGCCCCAGAGCGCGTCGGTCAGGCGGTCGAGCGAGACGGGCCGGTTGGCGTTCAGCAGGAGGACGGCCAGCAGGGTGCGGATCTTGGGGCCGCGGATCCGGCGGTCGGCCGTTCCGTCGTGGGCCGTCAGAGTTCCGAGCAAGCCGAAGCGCACCGTGGTGCTCCCTGTCCGCGTGCTCCCCGTCCGACTCTTCGTCGGCGCACGTTAGGTGGATGTTATCGGCCGATTATCGGCCCGATCCAGGCTTGACCCGTCGCACCACGGACCACCCGCCGGAGTCCCGGCGCTTTTCCGGCCCGGCACCGCACGGAGGACAGCATGACCCGCACCCCGACCGCCCCCGTCCGCCGCGTCCGACGGGACACCGGCTGGTCCTGACCCGACCCGGCCCCGCCGGCACCGGCCGGGCCACTTCGACCCGCGACCCGATCGGACGCCCCGGACATTCCGGACGGGCCGCGACCCGTCGCCCCGCTCCCCGCCACGGCAGCCGCTCGCCGGGGCCACCAGGAGCGGACGGCGGAAGCACAGGACGGCGGACGAGGGGACCGTCGTGCTGGACGGAGGCCCGGGGACGCACGAGACCGGCCTGCGGCGGATGCCGCGGGCAGGGGGGAACTCGTGCGCCCCCTGGCCTCCTTCGCGCCCGGCCGTCCTCCCGCCGGACGAACTGACGCCCCGTCAACCTCCTTGCTGCGGAGCCGAACCCTCCTCCCCGCGACCTGCCCGCCCCCCTCCGCGCGGCCGACGGCCGTCCGCCCGCGCCCCTCCGTACGGCCGACGCCCGCCCGTCCGCCGCTCCCTAGCGTGGACGCCATGGCAGACCGCCCCGACCCGTCCGGCCCCTCCCGCCCATCCCGCACGACCGTCGCCGCGCCCGCCGTCGCCCTCGGGTACGGGACGCTGCAGGCCTGGTGGGCGCTGGGCGGCGCCCCGTCGTTCGGGCGGCTCGGCACCGACCTGCTGGTCGTCCCCCGCTGGGGCGCGGTGGCGCTGTGCGCGGGCGCCGCGCTGCTCGCGTACCGCCTGCGCCGGGCCCGCCGCCACCGTCCGGCGCTGGTCGCGGCCGCCGCCGCGGTGGCCGCCGGACTGCTGCTGGGCTGCCCGTTCCTGCTGCTGGACGTGGTCGGCGGCCTGCTGCCCGGTCTGCACCTCCCGCACTCGGCGACCGGCTTCCTCAGCCGGGCCGGCTGCGCCGCGACCGCCGTCCTGCTGGCCGCCGCCGCGCTCGACCACCGGCGGCGGCTGCACGGTGACTGCCCCCGCTGCGGCCGCACCGGCGGCCCGCACGACCCCGGCGCCCGCACCCGCACCCCGCGCTGGGCCCGCCGGGCGGCGTACGGGGCGGTCGCGTCCTGCTGGCTGCGGATCCTCGCCCAGTACGGGCTGGGGTTCGGCGACCCGGGCCCGCCGGGGACCGCCGGGGCGGTGTCGCTCGCCGCGTTCGAGACCGGGTTCGTGCTGGCCGGCACCGTGCTGCCGCTGTCCCTGGTGCGGCGCTGGGGGCGGGACGTCCCGCGCCGGGTGCCGCTGCTGGGCGGCCGCCGGGTGCCCAGGTGGCTGCTGCTGGGCCCGGCCGCCGCGGTCTCCGCCGGGCTGCTGGTGTACTTCGGCGTCGGCATCGGCCAGCTCGTCGGCGAGACTCTCCACCCGGTGCCGCACCCGGGCGACCTGCCGCTGTCCTTCCTGTGGGTCGCGATGCCCGCCTACTGGCTCTGGGGCCTGGGCCTCGGCGCCGCCGCCCTCGCCTACGGCCGCGCCACCCGCCCGCCCTGCCGCACCTGCGGCCGCTGACCGGACCCGGGCCCGGGCCCGGTCAGCGGCCGCCCACAAGCCCGGACGCCCTCACACCCCCGGGCGCTCCGCGGTCGCCGCCGGCGGGGCCGCCGCCGGGGACGGCTCCGCCACCCGGTGCACCAGCGCCGCGGTCACCGACGCCACCACCGCCGCGACGATCAGCAGCGGCATCGAATCCGCCGCCTGGTCGCCCAGCAGCACCGTCGCCAGCACCGTACTGGTCACCGGCAGCCGGGTGACCGCCGCGCCGCTCGCCGCGATCCCGGCCGCCAGCCCCGCCTCGACGCCGAACCCGGGCAGGCCGCCCGCCGCCACCCCGAGCGCCGCGCCCAGCAGCACCGCCGGGAAGATCGGACCACCGCGCAGCGACCCCAGCGCCACCCCCCAGCCCAGCCCCTTGAACAGCACCAGCGCCAGCAGCGCCCCCACCGACCAACCGGCCGGGTCCGCGGCCAACTGCCCGAGCATGATCTGCCCCGACAGCGCCGCCTCCTCCGGCGAACGCCCGGTCACCAGCGCGTACCCGGTGATGCAGGCACCCACCAGCACCGCGCACAGCACCGTGCGGACGGCCGTCCGCCGCGCCGTGAACGCGGCGAAGCGGTGGCCCACCGTCTGCCCGGCCACCATCACCAGCGCGACCGCCACCGCCAGCGGGATCCCCCACAGGAAGTCCCCGGCGTCCGGCAGGTGCGCCTTCGGCACCGACGGCAGGCTCAGCGCGCCGATCGACAGCCCCGTCCAGTGCCCGAAGCCGGTGAACACCAGCGCACCCACCCCCGAGGACAGCAGGCACGGCAGCAGCAGCAGCGTCAGCTGCGCGCCGCCCAGGCCCGCCGCCTCGAGCACCATCACCGCCGCGACCACCGGACTCCCGAAGATCGTGGCGATCGCCGCCGTCGACCCGGCCGTCCCCAGCAGCGGCGCGAGCATCGGACTGGACGCCCGCTTGGCCGCGCTCACCGTCAGCAGCGCGAGCCCGCTGCCGAGCGCCATCAGCGGCGCCTCCGGGCCCAGCACCGCACCCAGCGGCAGCGCGGCCAGCGCCGCCAGCACCACCGACGGCACCTCCACCGGCAGCGTCGGCGGCCCGCCCAGCCCGTGCACGGGGACGTGCCCGCCCCGCCCGGGCATCCGCGTCACGATCGGTGCCAGCAGCAGACCGGCCAGCGCCAGCGCGGGCAGCGGCCACCACCACGGCGCCCGCGCGTAGTCCAGCTCCTTCGGCAGGGTCTCCCACACCCAGTGCTGCAGCTCGTGCTCCAGGCTGACGAAGCCGAACGCCGCCAGCGAGACCGGCACCCCGACCAGCGCCGACACCAGCAGCAACCGCCCGTACCCGGGGCTGCGCAGCAACTCCCGCAGGCTGGGCGACCGGGACGGATCGGCGGCCTGTGCTGGCATCTGCGCTCCCTGTCACCCGGCGGACACACCTGCTCCGACCGTCCGACGACGCCCCGGCCCCCGGCCATCGGGGTGGTCCGAACGGGCGAGGAACGCCCCCCCCGGAGCCCCCGCGCGACCTCACCCCGACGGTCGTACGGTGGACGGAGGACCGTCCGGACCGATCGAGGAGGACGCGATGCCCGGTTCCATGACCCTCGGCCACATCGACACCCTGGTGATGCTCAGCCACGCCGACGCCGAACGCCTCTCCGCCCTGCTGGCCGGTCTCTCCGCGATGGCCGCGAGCGGCCGCCTCTCCACCGAACAGCTCGCCGCGATGGGCAGCGGCGAGGCCCCCGACCGCGCCGAACTCGCCACCTGGTCCCGCACCCTCGCGACCCACCTCCGCGACCACCTCTGACGAGCACGCGCACCAGGGGCTACGCGCACCAGGGGCTCGGGGAACGGCGGGTCCGAGCCCCTGACGGCGCTCCCCCTACAGTGGAGGGATGCAGCTCTCCTGGGTGACCGTCCCGACCCCGCTGCCGAGCGGCCCGATGCGCTTCGGGGTGACGGACCGGGGCGTGGCCGCCGCCGGCTACCTCTGCGACACCCCCGTCCCGGAGTGCACCGACGAACGCCGGTCGGAGCTGGTGCGGGCCCGGGTCGGCGAGTACTTCGCCGGTACGCGGCGGGAGTTGGGCCTGCCGATCGACTGGTCCGGGGCCACCGGCCCCCATCTCACCGTGCTGCGCTGCCTGTTGGCGACCGTCGGCTGGGGCCGGACCGTCACCTACGGCGAACTCGCGGCCCGCAGCGGGGTGTTCACCGAACCGTCCGAACCCGGCGTCCCGGCCCGGACGGTGGGGCAGATGATGGGCGCGAACCCGCTGCCGCTGCTGGTCCCCTGCCACCGGGTGGTGGCCGCGGACGGCCTCGGCGGCTTCGGCGGGGCCTGGCACGGGGTGGAGACCAAGCGCTGGCTGCTCACCCTGGAGGGCGTGCTGCCGCCGACCCTGGACTGGGCCGGGCCGACGGCCTGACCGACCGCGCGGAGGGCCGCGCGGCGAGCTACACGGACACGGTGGCGGCGGACCGCCGCTCCGCGCCGTCGATGCGTTCCAGTGCGGGGGCCGCGGACTGCCGGGGCAGCACCGCCTGGATGGTGGAGACCAAGGTGTAGTCGCCGAGCGTGAGTTCGTCCGTCGCGGGCAGCAACGGCCGTATGCCGAGCGCGAGTTCGACGGCCGCGGCGGGCAGGTTGAGCCCGCACAGCCGGAGTTGGTGCAGCCCGCCGGACGGCCGGGTGTTGACGTCGAGGACGACCGGACGCCCGGTGCCCCGCTCGTGCCGGAACTGCACGTTCGACAGGTGGCCGACGCCGAACTCCTCGACCAGTCGGCGGGCGGGCCCCAGGTAGGCCGGGTCGACGGTGAAGCCGCGGCGGCGGCCCTGCTTGGTGCGGCCGACCGCGGCCAGCAGCCGGCCGTCCTGCTCGGCCAGGCAGTCCACCGAGACCTCGGGACCGTCCAGGTAGGGCATCACCAGCAGCTCGGCGGGACCGGCGGACCGCTCCAGCGCGGACAGCACCTGGTCGAGCTGGACCCGGGCGTCGACGTACCCGGCGAGCCGGTGCAGGCCGAACGGTTCGCGGGTCAGGACGCGGAAGCCCTCGCCGCCCGCGCCGGAGGCGGGCTTCAGGCAGGCGGCCGAGCCGGTGGCCTCGATCTCCTCGACGGCGGCGAGCAGTTCGGACGCGGTGTCGGCCTGCCGCCACAGCGGAGTGGGCAGCCCGGCCGCGTCCAGCGCCCGGTAGCCGTCGACCTTGCTGGCGAACAGCGATATCGCGGAGGCGGGCGGGCAGACCAGCGCGGTGCCCAGCGCCTCGAACTCGCGGCGGCGCAGCGAAATCGCCAACTGGTGCAGGCGGGGCAGGAACACGTCCACGTCGTGGTGGGCGCAGAATTCCAGCGCGAATTCCACGTAGGCCTCGGCGGACAGCCCGTCCGGTTCGAGGGCGCCCAGGTCGGCGGCGGCGAGCACGGGGGAATCGGGGTCGACGTGGGTGGCCAGGACGTGCACCGGGCGCGGCGCGGCCCGCAGCAGGTCGATGAAGAAGACGTTCTCGGCGTAGGTGCGGTTCAGCCAGACGCGGACGGGCGCGGTCACGAAGGTCTCCCTGGAGAAGGGCGTGCCGATGGGAGGTCACCGACCGGTTCGCCTGCGCTGCGGCGGCGGTCACCACGCGGTGAGGGGGCCACCTTAGCGCTGTTCCGTTGCGATTCGAACAGGGGGTGGTTGAGCAGCGCGGACGCCCCGGAACGGGCCTCCGGAAGGGGTTTCTGAAGGGCCCCCGACAAGCCGGCGGGAGGCGGGGTCCGCCTCTCCCGCCGAGGCGCGCGGATCGAAGGATGATCGCTCCAGTGCGCTGGTCGCACCATTGCGCGCACGCACCTGAATCACCCCCACGAGTGATTGCCGCCTCACCTGAACGGGCGTCAGCATGGTGATCGCAACGTGCCGTCGACGCGATCAGGGGCCCCTCCGAAAATGACGACCGAAACCACCGCCGGAATTCCCCAGACGAGGCCTCAGAGCAGCCTCTCGGTGGCGGCCGCCAAGAACCTCGCGTCGACCACCAAGTCGGCCCCGCAGATGCAGGAGATCAGCAACCGCTGGCTGCTCCGCGCGCTGCCCTGGGTCGAGGTCTCCGGCGGCACCTACCGGGTCAACCGCCGGCTGTCGTACGCGGTCGGCCGGGGCCGGGTGGGCTTCGTGCAGACCGGCCGCGAGGTCTCGGTCGTCCCGCCCACGCTGCGCGAGGTCCCGGTGCTGCGCGGCTTCGCGGACGACGCGCTGCTGGCCGAGCTGGCCGGCCGCTTCGTCCAGCGGGACTTCGCGGCGGGCGAGGTGCTGATCGAGCAGGGCACCGAGATCGACGAGGTGCTCCTGGTCGCGCACGGCAAGGTCGACAAGGTCGGCACCGGCAAGTACGGCGACCCGACGGTCCTGGGCACCTTCGCCGACGGCGACCACATCGGCGACGAGGCGCTCACCGTCGCCGACCGCCGCTGGCCCTACAGCGTGAAGGCCACCACCGCGGGCACCGCGATGGTGCTGGCCTGGCCCGCCTTCCAGGAGCTGGTCGACCGCTCCGAGGCGCTGCGCGACCAGGTCCTCGCCTTCATCGCCGACTCGCAGCTCCCGCAGACCCACAAGGGCGAGGCCGCGATCGGCATGTCGGCGGGCCACGAGGGCGAGTTCGACCTGCCCACCGCCTTCGTCGACTACGAACCCGAGCCGCGCGAGTACGAGTTGAGCGTGGCCCAGACGGTGCTGCGGGTGCACAGCCGGGTCGCCGACCTCTACAACAAGCCGATGGACCAGACCGAGCACCAGCTCCGGCTGACCGTCGAGGCGCTGCGCGAGCGCCAGGAGCACGAGCTGGTCAACAACCCGGAGTTCGGCCTGCTGGCCAACGCCGAGTACGGCCAGCGGATCCAGACCCGCTCCGGCCCGCCCACCCCGGACGACATGGACGAGCTGCTCTGCCGCCGCCGCAGCACCAAGTTCTACCTGGCCCACCCCAAGGCGATCGCCGCCTTCGGCCGGGAGTGCAACAGCCGCGGCCTCTACCCGGGAACGGTCCAGTTCGAGGGGAGGACGGTGCCCGGGTGGCGCGGCGTCCCGATCCTCAGCTGCAACAAGATCCCAGTGGTCGACGGCGTCACCTCGATCCTGGCGATGCGCGTGGGCGAGGACAACCAGGGCGTGATCGGCCTGCGCCCCGGCGCGCTGCCCGACCAGGTCGAGCCGGGCCTGAACGTGCGCTTCATGGGCATCGACGAGAAGGCCGTGGTCAAGTACCTGGTCAGCGCCTACTACTCGGCGGCGATCCTCGTTCCCGACGCCATCGGCGTCCTGGAGAACGTGGACGTCGCCCACTGGCAGCACTGACCACCGGGCGGGCCCACCGTCCTGGGCCCGCCCGCCCCACCGCCTGACGGGCCGTCAGCGCACGCGTTCCTGCCGCCCCGCAGCCGGGGCCGTCGAGGGGGAGGACTTCACCATGGCCATCACCGTGCCCGAACGCGGGCAGCACGACACGGGCGCGACGGACCCGGCGGCCGACGGCGGCCGCGACACCGCCGAGGCGATGGCCCTGCTCGGCCGGGCCCGCACCGTGGTCGACCCCGCGCTGCGCGCCGCCGTCGACACCCTCCCGGAGTCGATGCGGCTGGTCTCCGGCTACCACCTGGGCTGGCTGGAGGCCGACGGCGCCCCGAGCGCGACCGGCGCGGGCAAGGCGATCCGCCCCGCGCTGGTGCTCGCCGCGACCGCCGCGGTCGGCGGCCGCCCGCAGGACGCGGTACGGGCCGCGACCGCCGTCGAGCTGGTGCACAACTTCACCCTGCTGCACGACGACGTCCTGGACCGCGACCACACCCGCCGCCACCGCCCCACCGCCTGGCGGGTGTTCGGCACCACCGGCGCGATCCTGGCGGGCGACGCCATGCACTCCCTCGCCCTGCGGGTCCTCGCCGAGGACCCGCACCCGGCGGCCGCCGCCGCGGTCCGCCGCCTGGCCGACTGCGTGGTCGAGCTCTGCGCGGGCCAGCAGGCCGACTGCTCCTTCGAGCAGCGCACCGACGTCACGCTCGCCGAGTGCCTGGCCATGGCGGAGGGCAAGACCGGCGCCCTGCTCGGCTGCGCGTGCGCGCTCGGCGCGCTGTACGCGGGGGCGGACGCGGCGACCGCCGACGCGATGGACGCCTTCGGCCGCGAGATCGGGCTGGCCTTCCAACTGATCGACGACCTGATCGGCATCTGGGGCGACCCGGCGGTCACCGGCAAGCCGGTGGGCGCCGACCTCGCCGCCCGCAAGAAGTCCCTCCCCGTGGTCCACGCCCTCTCCTCCGGCACCCCCGCCGGGGCCGAGCTCGCCGCCCTCTACGCCTCCGGCCGCCCGCTCAGCCCCGCGGAGCTGGCCGCGGCCGCCGACGCGGTCGACCGGGCCGGCGGCCGCGGCTGGGCCCAGACCGAGAGCTGCGACCGGATGGCCGCCGCCATCGCCCACCTCGCCGCGGCCGTCCCCGACCCGTCCCGCGCCGACGACCTCCTCGCCCTCGCCGAACTCGTCACCCGCCGCGCGTACTAGGGTCCGTCACCTCCCGTCGACGATCTTCCGCTCCTTCTCCGGGTCGATCCCCAGCGGCGTGTCGAGCTGCTGGTAGGCGACCTCCGCGCGGCCCCCGGCTTCGAGCCAGGCCCAGGTGTCGGTGACGGTGTCGAGCAGCGGGCGGACGCGCAGGCCCGCGTCGAGGGCGGTGGCGGGGTCGGCCCGCCAGGTGCCGTGCCAGCCCTCGGTGTCGGGGGCCCAGAGCGGGAGTTCGACCCAGGGGGCGACCTCCGCGGCGAGCAGGTCGGCGTCCGGGGTCCAGACGAACTCGGCGTCGGAGCCGGTCGCGGTGCGGCAGGCGTCGAGGAGTTCGCCGGTCGTCGCGGAGCCGATCGGCGCGGTGGTGACGTAGCGTCCGGCGGCCCGCCGCTCGGCGAGGTCGAGGCCGAAGGCGGCGAAGTCGCGGGCGTCGATGAGGCTGAGCGGGCTGTCGGGGGTGCCGGGGGCGAGGACGCGGCCGCCGCGGGCGATCCGGTCGAGCCACCAGGGGAGGCGGCCGATGGGTTCGTGGGGGCCGATCAGCAGGCCGCAGTTGAGGATCGCGGCGGGTCCGTCGAAGTTCTCGGCGAGGGCGCGTTCGCAGCCGGCCTTGAGGGCGTTGGCGAAGGGCTGGTCGGGCGGGAGGTCGCCGGGGCAGTCGAGGGTGGGGGAGTGGGCGTCGACGGGGCGGGCGGGCCAGTCGGCGAAGGCGTGGATCGAGGAGACGAAGCCGTAGTGCCCGGCGCGGCCGCTGAGCAGCCGGGCGGCGGTGGCGACGTCGTGGGGCTGCTGGCCGGAGGTGTCGACGACGGCGTCCCACCGGCGGCCGTCGACGAGGCGCCGCAGGTCCTCGGGGTCGGTGCGGTCGCCGTGGACGGCTTCGACGCCGGGCGGGTCGGTCCGGCTGACGCCGCGGTTGAAGGTGGTGACGCGGTGGCCGCGGGCGAGCGCTTCGGTGGCGTAGGCGCGGCCGAGGAACTTGGAGCCGCCGAGCAGAAGGATGTCCATGCCCAGCAGGGTCTCCGGGGCGGTGGCCGTCCATGCGCCGCGTTCACCGGGAGCGGAGCGGTTACGCCAGGAGCAGACGGCCGGTCAGACGGCCGGTCGGACGATCGGTCGGACGGCCGGTCAGGTGCGCGTCCCGGTGGTGCCCGGAGTGCTGATCGCGGGGGGAGCGCATAGCATCCCGGTGTACCGGTATGTCTGAATGGTCCCTTTCGTGGGGGAAGAAGGGTGGGCGAGATGGGGAACCCGGTCGGCACGGATCCGGAGGCGGTGCGGCGGACGGCGGCGCGGGCGTGGATCTGGGGCTACCCGATGGTGGAGAACTACCGGACGATCTACCCGCAGGCGATCGACGACGCGGACCCGCGGTACGTCGGCGGCTTCGGCGTGTTCCGGCACTACCCGCGGCCCTTCACCCCGGACAACACGGACGTGGTGACGCCCAACAACGACACCCCGTACTCGTGGGCCTGGCTGGACCTGCGGGCCGAGCCGTGGGTGCTGGAGAAGCCCGCGACCGACCGCTACCACGTGCTGCCGGTGCACGACCTGGACACCGCGTACGTCGGGTTCGTCGGCTCGCGGACCACCGGGGACGGCGCGGGCCGCTACCTGGTCGCGGGGCCGGGGCACCGGGCGAACCCGCCGGAGGGCTTCGACGGGGTGCTGCGGGCCGACACCAACCTGGTCGGCATCCTCGGGCGGACGTTCTCGGCGGGCCCGCAGGACGTGCCGGAGGTCGAGCGGGTGCAGGCCGGGTACCTGCTCAAGCCGCTGAGCGAGCACCTGGGCACGCCCCGCCCGGTCGCCGCGGAGCCGGTGTGGCCGGTGTGGCGGGGCGAGGAGGTGCTCGGCACCCTGGAGTTCTTCTCGCTGCTGGACTTCCTGCTGGGCTTCTTCCCGGCCCTGCCCGCGGACGCCGAACTGCGCGGTCGGCTGACCGAACTGGGCATCGGCAGCGGCGACTTCGAACCGGCGGCGCTACCCGCCGAGGTGCGCGACGCCCTGCTGGCGGGCATCGCGGACGCCCGCGAGGAACTGGTCGCGGCCACCGAGGGCGCGGCCACCGGCACCGCCCTGTTCGGCACCCGGGAGCAGCTGGGCACCCGCTACCTGGACCGGGCCTGCGGCGCCCTCAAGGGCCTGTACGGGCTGCCCGCCGAGGAGGCCTGGTACGGCGGCTGGGAGTCGGCGGCGGGCGGCCGGGAGCCCGCCGTGCTGCGCTTCGCGGCCGGGCAGCTCCCGCCGGCCCGGTTCTTCTGGTCGGCGACCGCGTACCGCCTCCCCGAACGGCTGCTGGTCGCCAACGAGATCGACCGGTACTCGATCGGCGACCGCACGCCGGGCCTGGTGTACGGCGAGGACGGCTCGCTGACCCTCTACCTGCAGCACCAACGCCCCACCGACCCGGACGAGTTGGCGAACTGGCTGCCCGTCCCGGAGGGCCCGTACTTCGTCGCGGTGCGCGCCTACGGCCCGCAACCCGCGCTGCTGGACGGCAGTTGGCGGCTGCCCACCCCCACCCCTCGATGAAGTCACCGACCAGACAAGGACGTTCGCATGGCTGACGCCACCCCCGAGATGCTGGCCGCCGAGGCCCTGGTGTACGGATCCCCGCTGGTGGCCAATCTGACCATGGTGGACGCGATCGTCCGCCGGGGGCTGAGCTCGATCGGCCCGACGCCGTGGAACACCTTCGGCCACGCCACCGAACTCGCGGGCCCCGCTTCGCACTTCGTGTCGGTGAACAACGACACCGTGTACTCGGTCGCCCCGCTGGACCTGTCGGCCGGCCCGCTGCTGCTGCACGTCCCGGACACCGGCGGCGCGTACGACGTGCTGCAGTTCATCGACTCCTGGACGAACAACTTCGCCTACGTGGGCCGCCGTTCCTCCGGCACCGCCGAGCAGACCTGGCTGATCGCCCCGCCCGGCTGGCAGGGCGCCGCCCCGGAGGACGTGCCGGTGATCACCGCGCCGACGACGGTGGCGGCGATCGCGGTGCGCAACTACTGCGCCGGGCCGGACGACCTGGCGCGGGTCCGCGAACTGCAGCGGCAGTTGACGCTGACCCCGCTGGAGGGCTCCGGCACCCCGGCGGGGCTGCCGGAGCCGACCGCGGGCGTCCCGGAGGAGCTGCTGTTCCTGGAGAGGCTGCGGCTGTGGATGGCGGCCTTCCCGCCCGCCGCCGCCGACGTCGCCTTCCAGCAGCGCTTCGCCCCGATCGGCCTGCTCGACGAGGGCCGCTCGCCCTACCTGGACGGCCCGGCCGCGTGGGCGGCGGCGCTGGCCAAGGGCCTGGCGGCGGGCCGGGAGCGGGTGGAGGCGGCGACCCTCGGCACCGGCGACCCCACCGGCGAGTGGGCGGCCAACCTGCACCTGTTCGACTACAACCTGGACTTCCTCGGCCCCGGCACCCGCGACGAGCCGCAGTGGAAGATCGCCGACCGCCGCGCCGCCTACCTGTCCCGCGCGGTCGCGGCCCGGACCGGCCTGTGGGGCAACCACGCCTACGAGGCCGTGTACGCCACCACGTACCACGACGCCGACGGCGTCCCGCTGACCGGCGCGCACGCGTACGTCCTGCGGTTCGAGAGGACCCCGCCGGTGGGCGCGTTCTGGTCGGTGACGATGTACGACACCCCGGAGTACCTGCTGGTCGCCAACGAGATCGACCGGTACTCGATCGGCGACCGCACGCCGGGCCTGGTGTACGGCGAGGACGGCTCGCTGACCCTCTACCTGCAGCACCAGCGCCCCACCGACCCGGACGAGTTGGCGAACTGGCTGCCCGCGCCCGCGGGCGGGTTCCGGCCCATGGTGCGGATGTACCAGCCACAGGACGCGGTGCTCGACGGCAGCTACCGGCTGCCCGCCGTCCGGTTGCGCTGACCGGGGAGGGGACGGAGATGGGTGAGGCGAGCAGATGCTGGCCTCGGCGGTCGGCATCGCGATCAGTCCGCTGCCGCTGATCGCGGTGATCCTGATGCTGGCGACCCCGCGCGGGCGCTCCAACGGCATCGCGTTCACGGCGGGCTGGGTGGTGGCGCTGGCCGCGGTCACCACCGTGGTGGTGCTGGCCGGTTCGGGCATCGACACCGACGCCGGGACGCCCGACTGGTCGTACTGGGTGAAGCTGGTGCTGGGCGTGCTGTTCCTGCTGCTGGCGGCCAAGCAGTGGCAGGGGCGGCCCCGGGAGGGGAGGGTCGCCGAACCGCCGGGCTGGATGCGGGCGATCGACCGGTTCACCCCGGCGAAGTCGGCGGGGCTGGCGGTGGTGCTGGCCGCCGCGAACCCGAAGAACCTGGTGCTGGCGGTCGGCGGCGCGGTCTCCATCGCCACCAGCGGCGCGAGCGGCGGCGGCAAGGCGGTCGCGGGCGCCCTGCTGGTGCTGATCGGCTCGCTGTGCACCCTGCTGCCGCTGGGCGTCTACCTGCTCGGCGGGTCGCGGGCGAGCGAGGTGCTGGGCGGCTGGAAGGCGTGGATGTCAGCGCACAACTCGGCGATCATGCTGGTGCTGCTGCTGGTCCTCGGCGCGAAGTACGTGGGTGACGCCGTGGCGGGGCTGGCCTGATGCGCCGACCGTCGTTGCGGTCGCTGCGGTCGCTGGGGCGGCCGAAGCCGAGCGACGTCACCTCCGGGCTGGTCACCGGCCTGTTCTCGATCCCGGAGGGCATGGCGTACGCGTCGATCGCCGGGTTCAACCCGGTCGCGGGCCTGTTCTCCGGCGTCGTCCCGGCGGTCGTCGGCTCGCTGACCGCCCGCACCGTCCTGATGGTCACCACGCTGACCAGCGCGATCGCGCTGACCTCGCAGAGCGTGCTGAGCGACGCCGGGCTCGACCCGTCCGACGCCGGGAACGTGGCGGTGCTGGGCCTGCTGTCCGGCGTGGTGATGCTGCTGATGGGCGTGCTGCGCCTGGGCGTGGTGCTCAGCTTCGTCTCCAACGCGGTCATGGTGGGCTTCTCCACCGGCATCGCGGTGCAGATCGTGGTCGGCGTGCTCGAGGACGCCACCGGGTACGCGCCGCAGGGCCACAACAAGCTGGTGCAGCTGGGCGACTGGCTGGCGCACGTCGGCTCCTGGGAGTCGGCCGCCACGCTGGTGGCAGTCGCGACCGTCGCGGTGTGGGCGCTGGCGCACGCGGTGCGGCGGCTGCGGACGGTGGCGCTGCTGGTGGCGATGGTGGTGGTCAGCGTCGTCGTCGCCGTGCTCGGCACCGACGTCGAACTGGTCAAGGACATCGCCGACATCCCCGCCGCGCTGCCGCACTTCACCGCCCCCGACTGGTCCGCGCTGCCCCACCTGGTCGGCGGGGCGCTGTCGATCGCGCTGGTGGCGCTGGCCCAGGCCGCCGGGATCAGCCCCTCGGTGCCCAACCCGGACGGCTCGAAGTCGAGCGTCAACGGCGACTTCGCCGCGCAGGGCCTGGCCAACGTCACCGGTTCGCTGTTCCAGTCGCTGCCGGTCGGCGGCTCGCTGTCGCGCACCGGCGTCGCCGTCTCGGCCGGGGCCCGGACCCGCTGGGCGGGCGTGTTCTCCGGCGTCTGGCTGGCGCTGATCGTGCTGGCGCTGGCCCCGCTGGCCGAGCACATCCCGATGCCGGTGATCGGCGGGCTGATCATCGTGGTCGGCGGCGAGCTGATCGTCGGCAAGCTCGCCGACATCGGGCTGGTGCTGCGCACCTCGAAGCTGTCCGCCGCCGCGATGGTGGCCACCTTCCTGGGCACCACCCAGCTGCCGCTGCAGCAGGCGATCATCCTCGGTGCGGTGCTCTCGCTGCTGCTCTACTGCGTCCAGGCCTCCCGGCAGGCGAAGCTCACCGCGCTCACCCGCACCGCGGACGGGCGCTGGGAGCTCGCCGACGCCCCGGCCGAACTGCCCGCGGGCCGGGTCACCGTGCTCGCCTACGGCGGGGTGAGCCTGTTCGCCGAGCTCCCGCTGATCGAGGCCGACTGGCCCCGCGCCCCGGACGGGCCCGCGGTGCTGGTGCTGGTGGTGCGCGCCGTCCCCGACGTGCCCTCGTCCAGCATGGTCAAGCTGCTGCGGCGCAGGAACGACGAGCTGGGCGCCCGCGGCGGACGGCTGATCGTCGCCGGGGCGCAGCCCTCCTTCGTCCGGCTCGCCGAGCACACCGGGCTGGCCGGGGCGCTCGGCCCGGACGGAGTCGTTCCCGCCGACCCCGTCCTGGACGCCTCGCTGGAGGAGGCCGTGGCCCGCGGTGAGCGCTGGCTGGCGGGCGAGCGCACCGCGGCGGACTGACGCCCCGTCACGGCGACGGCGGGGCCGAGGCGGACGGGGAGGCCGGGGAGGCCGAGGCCGAGGACGCGGACGCGGAGGGGGAGGGCTCCACTGGCGCGGACGTGGACGCGGACGGCGACGGTGACGGCGAGGGGCTCGTCGTGGCCGGAGCGGAGGCGCTCGCCGAGGAGGAGGGCGAGGGCGCCGGGGTCGGCGTGGCGCTGTCGGAGGGCGCGGAGGTCGGCGTCGGCTCCGGGGTGGGCACGCCGCGGTGGTCGCTGCCGCCCTCCAGGGTCACCACGGCGCTGGACGGCGGCAGCGCCAGGTGGGCCGTCCAGCGGGACTGCGGGGCGCGCGCCTCGTCCACCGTGACGGTCACGGTGATCCGCTGCCCGGGGGCCAGGGTGCCGGAGTCCCGGCTGAGCCGCAGCCAGTCCGCGTCCAGCACGGCGTGCCAGGACAGCGGCCCGTCCCCGGAGTTGGTGAGCGTCAGCACGGTGCGGTTGCCGTACGCGCCGGCCTCCACGGTCAGCCGGTCCGCGGGGGCGGCGGGCGGCAGCGGGACGGGTTCGGGGGTCAGCGCGGGGCTGGAGAGCGGCGCGGCGCCGTGCGAGGGCACCGGCACGGCCGGGCCTTGCACCGTCGGCAGGGACGTTTCTGCGGTCACCGCACCGGCCAGCTCCATCGAGGCGACCTGGCCCGCCGGGGGCAGCACCGCCACCGCGACCGCCGTCGCCTCCGGCACCGGGACGCGCTGCCCGGGCGCCGCCGTCGGGTCGACCCGCACCGAGGAGACCGCCGCGGCCCGTTCCTCGTCGCCGCCGCGGTGCGCGCTCCACAGCGCCACCACCGGCGCGGCCAGCACCGCCGCCAGCACGCCCGTGGTCACCACCCGCTGCCGCACCGCCGTGCCGCGCGGCGCCGGGGGCATCCGGTGCCGGGGGAAGCCGCGCTGGTCGAACCGCGGCTGGGCCGGGCCCTGCGCGACCCGCCGCCCGGCCGCCGCGCCGGACAGGAACGCCGCCCCGCCGGAGGGCGCCGTCCGGCCGGGGCGCAGCACCCCCGGCGCGGCCAGCAGCGGCAGGCCCGGCAGCCCGGCCAGGCCGTGCCCGAGCTGGCCCGCGACCCGCTCGGCGGTGCCCCGGCAGGTCGGGCACTCCACCAGGTGCAGCACCAGTTCGCGGCGCAGCGCCGGGCCCAGCACCCAGCCCCGCCAGGACTCCGCGCCGACGCCGCCGAGCTGCGCCAGCTCCGGGCAGGAGCCGACGCCGAGCACCAGCAGCGCCGTCCTGGTCCGGCCGACCTCGGCGCCCGCCGCGTCCAGCAGCGCGGCCGCGGCCTCGGTGCTCAGGCCGAGCACGGCGGCGACCTCGGTGCCGTCCAGCCGGTGCCGCACCGCCAGCTCCAGCGCCTCGCGCTGCTCGGGGTCGGTGCCGGCCGCCTCCGGCCAGGCCAGCGAGGCGAGTTCGCGCCGCCGTTCGCGGACGGTGCCGGGCCCGGGCGGCCCGCCCGCGGGGGCGCCGTCCGCCGCGACCGCGCCTTCGAGCCGGGCCAGGCAGCGGTGCCGGGCCAGCGCGTACAGCCAGGCGCGCAGCAGCGCCGGGTCGTCGAGCCGGTCGCCGTGGCGCTGGGCCAGGTCGCGGACTTCCAGGACGGCCGCGGTGGCGGCTTCGTGCTCGCAGAGCACGGACAGGCAGTAGGTGAAGAGCCCGTCGACACAGGCGCCGTACGCCCGGAGTACCGGGGACGGGTCGACGGGGTGGGGCTGGCCGGTGGTCACCCGATCGACGGTAGGCAGCCGAAACCCGCCGTCCGGGAGGTTTCGGCCGTCTGTCCCCCTTTCGGGTCACCGGACCGATTCCTTGTTCGGCCGGTTGACGCCGTTCGGGTGAGGTCCGGGCGTTGTCGGTGCGAGGCGCTACCGTGGCCCGCATGGCTGCCCGTACCAAGACCACCGCCAAGGCGCGCCCCTCGTACCGCTGCACCGAGTGCGGCGCCCAACTGCTCAAGTGGGTGGGCCGCTGCACCGAGTGCAACGCCTGGGGCACGGTGGAGGAGCACGGCGCCGTCCCGATCCGGACGACCGCGGCCGGGCCGGTCTCCGCGCCCGCCAGGCCGATCGGCCAGGTCGACGGGCAGGTGGCCACCGCCCGCTCCACCGGCGTCCCGGAGCTGGACCGGGTGCTCGGCGGCGGCCTGGTGCCGGGCGCCGTGGTGCTGCTCGCGGGCGAGCCCGGCGTCGGCAAGTCGACGCTGCTGCTGGACGTGGCGGCGAAGGCCGCCAGCGACCGGCACCGCACGCTGTACGTCACCGGCGAGGAGTCCGCCGGGCAGGTGCGCCTGCGGGCGGACCGGATCAACGCGCTCTCCGACCACCTCTACCTCGCCGCCGAGCAGGACCTCGGCGCGGTGCTCGGCCACGTCGAGGCGGTCAACCCCTCGCTGCTGATCATGGACTCGGTGCAGACCGTGGCCTCCGCCGAGCTGGACGGCGCACCCGGCGGCCCCGCGCAGGTCCGCGAGGTGGCGGGCGCGCTGATCCGCGCCTCCAAGGAGCGCGGCATGGCCACCCTGCTGGTCGGCCACGTCACCAAGGACGGCCAGATCGCCGGTCCCCGCCTGCTGGAGCACCTGGTGGACGTGGTGCTCTCCTTCGAGGGCGACCGGCACGCCCGGCTGCGGCTGATCCGCGGCGTCAAGAACCGCTACGGCGCGACCGACGAGGTCGGCTGCTTCGAGCTGCACGACGAGGGCATCGTCGGCCTGGCCGACCCGTCCGGCCTGTTCCTGACCCGCCGCGACAAGGCCGTCCCCGGCACCTGCCTGACCGTCACGCTGGAGGGCAAGCGCCCGCTGGTGGCCGAGGTGCAGGCGCTGATGGTCGACTCGCAGATCCCCTCGCCGCGGCGCACCACCTCGGGCCTGGAGTCGCCGCGGATCGCGATGATCCTGGCGGTGGTCGAGCGGCACGGCGGCGTGAAGCTCGGCAAGCAGGACATCTACACGGCCACGGTCGGCGGCGTGAAGCTCACCGAGCCCTCGGCGGACCTGGCGATCGCCCTGGCGGTGGCCTCCTCCTCCACCGACACGCCGCTGCCGGAGAACCTGGTGGCGATCGGCGAGGTCGGCCTGGCGGGCGAGGTGCGGCGGGTGACGGGCGTGCAGCGCCGCCTCGCCGAGGCGCACCGGCTCGGCTTCACGCACGCCCTCGTCCCGCCGGACCCGGGCAAGGTCCCGGCGGGCATGAAGGTGGTGGAGGTCGCCGACATCGGCGAGGCGCTGCGGGCGATCCCGGGCCGCCGCTCCCGTTCGAAGCCCCGCGCGGAGGGCGCCCAGCCCACCCGCACGCCCGCCCAGCAGGGCGCCGACGCCCTGGCCCGG
Source organism: Kitasatospora sp. NPDC001540 (assembly GCF_042894345.1). NCBI lineage: Bacteria > Bacillati > Actinomycetota > Actinomycetes > Kitasatosporales > Streptomycetaceae > Kitasatospora > Kitasatospora sp. NPDC001540. The sequence goes on along the minus strand of NZ_JBIAVO010000012.1, from coordinate 159,895 downwards.
GCCCGCGCCCAGGCCCCCGTCCCGGCCTTCCCGGAGGAGCTGATGGCGGGGTGGGAGCCGGTCGACTCGGACGAACTGGGCTGACCCACGCCCCGCCGCGGCCGTACGCAGTTAGACTTCACCTGCTCATCGGCATCAGTAGCAGCAACAACAGACAGACCGTCGGCCGCCGCGGCACACGGTTAGGGTCGGCCCAAGGAGTCACGTGGCAGCCATCGACCGGGCGGACAAGTCCTCCCGCGAGGAGGCCCTGCTGCGGGCCTCCCTCAGTGCGATCGCCCCGGGCACCGCGCTGCGGGACGGCCTGGAGCGGGTGCTCCGGGCCAACACCGGCGGCCTGATCGTCCTCGGCTTCGACAAGAGCGTGGACGCGCTGTGCACCGGCGGTTTCGTGCTGGACGTCGAGTTCACCGCCACCCGGCTGCGCGAGCTGTGCAAGCTGGACGGCGCGGTGATCCTCGACAAGGACCTCACCAAGATCCTGCGCGCGGGCGTCCACCTGATGCCGGACGCCAACATCCCCACCGACGAGACCGGCACCCGCCACCGCACCGCCGAGCGGGTCAACCGGCAGACCGGCTACCCGGTGGTCGCGGTCTCGCACTCGATGCGGCTGATCGCCATCTACGTCAACGGCGCCCGCCGGGTGCTGGAGGACTCCACCACCGTGCTGTCCCGCGCCAACCAGGCGCTGGCCACCCTGGAGCGCTACAAGCTCCGCCTCGACGAGGTGGCCGGCACGCTGTCCGCGCTGGAGATCGAGGACCTGGTCACCGTCCGGGACGTCTCGGCGGTGGTGCAGCGCCTGGAGATGGTCCGGCTGATCGCGGGCGAGATCGCCGGGTACGTGCTGGAGCTGGGCACCGACGGCCGACTGCTCTCGCTGCAGCTGGACGAGCTGATCGCGGGCGTCGAGCCGGAACGCGAGCTGGTGGTGCGCGACTACTTCCCGGACCGCGCCGCCAAGAAGGGCCGCACCGTCACCGAGGTGCTCGCCGACCTGGAGGCGCTCACCCACGCCGAGCTGCTCGACCTGCAGACCGTCGCCAAGGCGCTCGGCTACACCGGCACCCCCGAGTCGCTGGACTCCGCGGTCTCCCCGCGCGGCTACCGGCTGCTGGCCAAGGTGCCGCGGCTGCCCAACACCGTCATCGAGCGCCTGGTCGACCACTTCGGCGGCCTGCAGAAGCTGCTCGCCGCCTCCATCGACGACCTGCAGACCGTCGAGGGCGTCGGCGAGACCCGGGCCCGCTCGGTGCGCGAGGGCCTGTCCCGGCTCGCCGAGTCCTCGATCCTGGAGCGGTACGTCTAGGTCCTGCCGACCTTCGGCGGGTCCACCGTGTAGAGCAGCGCGAACAGGACCGCCTCGACGGCGTCCGGGTCGGTGGAGTCGCCCTCCGCGAACGCCTCCTCCAGCGCCCCGTCGATCCGTTCGCGCAGTCGCCGCAGCCGTTCCGGGCTGAGCCGGAGGGTGGCGTGCGCGAACTTGCCGACCCGCTTCTCCGGGGACATGTCGATCCGTCCCGCCAGGAAGTACCGCTGGAACTCGGAGCGCACCAGGTCCATCGCGGCCAGCACCGCCTCCAGTACGGCCGGCTGTTCCCCGTTCTCCGCGAACACCGGCGGCGACAGCCGCAGCGACTGCTGCGCCGAGCGGTAGCGGCTCTCCACGATCCCGGAGACCAGCCGGGTCTCCGCCACGTACACCAGCCCGGTCTGCTCCAACTGCTTGACGTGCCGGTACAGCTTGGTCGGCGCCTCGTCGAGCTCGGCGGCGACCTCCTTCACCGACACCGGCTCCGGGTCGCGCTTCATCAGCACCCCGAGGACGGCCAGCCGCAGCGGGTCCGCCAGGGCCTTCAGCGTCGCGACGTCCGTGACCTCGCGCTCCTTCATCTGATCCACCACGTTCACATTCAGCCATGGCGTCAACGCTTGTGCAATTGTTCTCCGCCGTGCAACCATTCACGCTTGCATGAATGGTTGCATACTCGTGAACATGGGCGGAGACATGAACGGGGTACGAGGGATGACCGCGACACTCGAACCGGAAGCGGCCGTGGTGCCACTGCGCCGCAACCGCCGCTTCCAGACGCTCTGGGCCGGCTCCGCGTCCGCGATGCTCGGCACCTGCCTCGCCGACACCGCGTACCCGCTGCTGCTGCTCGCGATGACCGGCTCCCCGACGGTGGCCGGGGCGTTCGGCGCCGTCCAGTTCGGCGCCTCCGTGCTGTTCGGCCTGCACGGCGGCACGGTCGCCGACCGGCACGACCGGCGGCGGATCCTGATCCTCGCCGACACCGCCCGGCTGCTCACCGCGCTCAGCGTCGCGCTCGCCCTGGCCGCCGGCCGGCTGACCGTCCCGCACGCGCTGTTCGCCGCCGCCGTCATCGGCGCGACCATGGCCTACGGCGGCCCCGCCCGGATGCTCGCGCTGCGCGCCGTCGTCCCGCCCGAGCAGCTCCGCCAGGCCCTCTCCCAGGACGAACTCCGGGTCAACGGCGCCGCGCTGGCCGGTCCGCCGCTGGCCGGGTTCCTGCTCGGCCTCGGCACCGCCGTGCCCTTCCTGACCACCGTCCTCACCTCCGGCCTGGCCCTCGGCGCGAGCGTCGCCGTCCGCTTCGACTCCCGCCCGGACGCGCGGGAGCAGGCGGGCGGCAAGGAGAAGGGCGCCGCGTTCGCCGGCCTGCGCCACCTGTTCGCCAACCGGATGCTGCGCGGCACCGTGCTGGTCGTCTCCGCGCTCAACCTCACCGGCTCGGCGATGCTCCTCGCCGTCATGGTGCTGCTCCGCGACCACGGCACCACCGAGGCGGGCATCGGCCTGGCCCTCACCGGCGAGGCCGTCGGCGGCCTGCTGGGCGCGCTGCTGGTCTCCCGCCTGCACCGTCTGCTGCGCCCCGGCGTCCTGCTGCTGGCCGTCGCCTGGTCCGCGGTGCTCTCCTTCGCCGCCCCCGCGGCGGCGGCCGGCCCGCTGGTGGTCTTCGCGGCCCTCGCCCTCACCGGGCTCGGCGTGCCCGCCCTGCGCGTCATGCTGGACGTCCTGGTCTTCCAGCGCGTCCCCGAGGCGATGCGCGGCCGCGCCGTGGCCGGCACCATGACCCTGCTGATGGCGGGCCTCCCGCTCGGCACCATGGCCGCGGGCCTGCTGCTCGACCGGCTTCCGGCCCCGACCGTCCTGCTCCTGCTCGCCGCGGTCCTCGCCGCCGCGCTCCTCCCGCTCACCCTCGGCCGCTCCCTGCGCGGCACCGGCTGGAACGGGTAGGCGCCGCCCGGGGGTTCAGCCCTCCAGGCGGACGGAGGTCCGGGCGGTGAGCGGGCCGCCCGCCGGGCTGGTCAGGTCGGCCTGGACGAGGTAGTTGCCGGGCTGGGCGGGGGTCGGGTCGGGGGTGGCGCACTGGGGCTTGGAACGGCTGCGGTCCCAGGTGAAGGTCTCGGTGACGCCGCTGTTGCCGCCGATCTGGGCCCAGGCGTCGGTGTGTTCGGTGACGCAGTCGGCGGAGGACCAGACCCGCTCGTTGGCGCTGGAGGTCACGGTCAGGAAGGAGTGCTCGTGCGAGAGGTTGATCCGGCAGCCCGCCCCGGAGGAGTTGCGGATCGTCAGCGCCAGCTTCGGCTTGTCCTTCGCCGCGAACGAGTTCTGCGCGGGCGCCAGTTCCAGGGTGAGCTGCGAGGTGGTGCACACCGGCAGGGCCATCACCTCGGTGGTGTTCAGGGCCGGCGAAGCCCCGCCGCCGGGGCGGGAGTTGCCGCCGCCCCCGCTGCCGCCGGTCGAACCGCCGCCGCCCGTGCCGCCGTTCGCACCGCCGTTCGAACCGCCGGAGGAGCTCCCGCCGCCGGTGACGCTGATCTCGCCGCCCGCGCCGCCGCTCGCGCCGCCGCTCGAACCGCCGGAGGAACCGCCGGAGGAGCCGCCGGGCCGGGTGGTGATCGCCGAACCGGTGGGAGAGGCGCCGGGGGTGATGGTCTGCGCGGGCGCGGGCTGCGGGCCGCCCCCGGCGGCCTTCTTCTGCTTGTCGTCGTCGCCGCCGAACACGAGCAGGCCGATCACGAGGAGGACCACGGCGAGGGCGAGGAGGACCACGACGCGGCGCCGCCAGTAGATCGAGGCGGGCAGCGGTCCGACGGGCTGGCGCAGAGAAGGCACGCGCAAACTCTACGAGACCTTGTGCACCTGTTGACGCATCAACACCTTACCGGGACCACTTCTTTCACATGATCCGCCATTTGGTCCGGAAGGGGGACTCGACACGTCGGTGCGTCGCCCTATAGTCGCCCTCATGGCCTCACCGCACGACCACGCCCCCACCGGCGCCGGCCTCGACCCGGCGCAGATGATCGCCGAGGCGCGACGCGCGTTCTTCGTCATGTTCGGATTCCTGTGCCTGGTCTGGGCGGCGCAGCTGGTGAACTGGCTGCTGGACGGGCGGATGGCCATGATGCACGGCATCCGCCCGCACGACCCGGACACCCTCGGGTACCTGCTGACCGCGCCCTTCCTGCACGCGAACTGGCAGCACCTGGAGGGCAATTCGGGCCCGCTGTTCGTGTTCGGCTTCCTCGCCGCCTACCGCGGGGTGCGCAAGTTCCTCGGCCTGACGGCGCTGCTGGTGGTGATCAGCGGGATGACGGTGTGGCTGTTCCAGGACGGCGGCACGGTGACCGTCGGCGCGAGCGGCCTGGTCTACGGCTACCTCGGCTACGTGGTGCTGCGCGGCCTGTTCGACCGGAACCTGATCGACTCGCTGATCGGCCTGGTGATGGGCGCCTCCTTCGCCTACGTGCTGACCGCGGCCGTCCCGGGCACCCCCGGGGTGTCCTGGCTGGGCCACCTCGGCGGCCTGGTCGGCGGCCTGGTGGGGGCCTGGCTCTTCCGCGACCGGCAGGCGAGGCGGCCCGCCGCGCTGTCCGCCGGGGGCGACCACCTGCCGGTGCCCGCCCCGGCCCCCGACGCGAAGGGCGCCCGGGCGTCGGCGGCCCCGGCCAGCCCGCGGGCGGCCCTGCTCAAGGAACTCGACGACCTGGGGCTTTAAGCCCGCGGGGCGGGTCGTGGCAGGATCGAGGGACCATGGCTGCCACTGCTCCGACCCTTGCCCCGGGCGCCGTCCAGGCGCTGCACTCGACCGTCATCGGCTGGTACGAGGCCCACGCCCGCGACCTGCCCTGGCGGGCCCCCGACGCCTCGCCGTGGGCCGTGATGGTCAGCGAGTTCATGCTCCAGCAGACGCCCGTGAAGCGGGTGCTGCCCGCGTACGCGGCCTGGCTGGAGCGCTGGCCCACGCCCGCCGACCTGGCCGCGGACGCGCCCGGCGAGGCGGTGCGGATGTGGGGGCGGCTCGGCTACCCGCGCCGCGCGCTGCGGCTGCACGGCGCGGCCGTCGCGATCACCGAGCGGCACGGCGGCGAGGTGCCGAGCGACCACGCGCAGTTGCTGGCGCTGCCCGGCGTGGGGGAGTACACGGCGGCCGCGGTCGCCTCGTTCGCCTTCCGGCAGCGGCACGCGGTGCTGGACACCAACGTCCGCCGGGTGTTCGCCCGCGCGGTCACCGGCGTCGAGTACCCGGCGAACGCCACCACCGCCGCCGAGCGCCGCACCGCGCACGAGCTGCTGCCCGCCACCGACGAGCGGGCCGCCACCTGGGCGGTCGCGGTGATGGAGCTGGGCGCCCTGGTCTGCACCGCCCGCGGCCCGGAGTGCGGCGCCTGCCCGCTGCGCGCCGACTGCGCCTGGCAGCGGGCCGGCCGCCCCCCGCACCAGGGCCCGGCCCGCCGCGGGCAGACCTACGAGGGCACCGACCGGCAGGTCCGCGGCAAGCTGCTCGCGGTGCTGCGGGACGCCCACGGGCTGGTCACCCAGGGCCAGTTGGACGTGGTCTGGCCGGACGCGGTGCAGCGCGCCCGGGCACTGGACGGGCTGGTCGCCGACGGCCTGGTCGAGCCGGTCGGCCCGGGCACCTACCGGCTGCCGCAGTAGGTTCCCGCGCCCGGACGCGGGCCCGGCCCCCCCCCCCCCGCCCCCGGGGGGGGGGGGGGGGGGGGCCGGGCGGGGGGGGCGCGCACAGCGCGCCCCCCCCGGGGGGGGGCGGGGGCCCCGCGGGGGGGGGGGCGGGGGCGGGGGGGGCGCCCCCCCCCCCCCCCCCCCCCCCCCCCACCCCGGGTCCGCCCGGTCGCGGACGGGGTCGCTGTCCCCTGCTGACCCGACCGCGGCACCGGGGCGCGGTCCCACGGCGGGCCCGTGCCCGCCACGCGCACCCGGTGGACCGGAGATGATCCACGCGTGGTTCCGCCGCGCGGTGCCGCCCGCACCTGGAGGGCGCCGACGTTCCGCGCGGTCTCCCGGTGCAACGATTCGCCCGCCCGCGCGGTCACGGGCGGCGGCGCGGGCAGTCGGGTGAAAGCGTCCCGGTAGACTCGGGGGTGACACCCCTTGTACCGCCCGCCGGAAGGCCGTCCGTGTCCGCTGATACACCCGCCCAGTCCGTCCCCGAGAACGACACCGTCCTGGTCGTCGACTTCGGCGCCCAGTACGCCCAGCTCATCGCCCGCCGGGTGCGTGAGGCGCGGGTCTACAGCGAGATCGTGCCCAGCTCGATGCCGGTCGCCGAGATGCTCGCCAAGAACCCCAGGGCGATCATCCTCTCCGGCGGCCCGTCCTCGGTCTACGAGGAGGGCGCCCCGCAGCTCGACCGCGCGCTCTTCGAGGCGGGCGTGCCGGTCTTCGGCATGTGCTACGGCTTCCAGCTGATGGCCAAGACCCTCGGCGGCACCGTCGACAACAGCGGCGCCCGCGAGTACGGCCGCACCCCGCTGACCGTGACCCGCTCCGGCTCCACGCTGTTCGAGGGCGTCCCGGACAAGCACTCCGTGTGGATGTCGCACGGCGACGCCTGCTCGGCCGCGCCCGAGGGCTTCACCGTCACCGCCTCCACCGACGTGGTGCCGGTCGCCGCCTTCGAGAACGACGACCTCAAGCTGTACGGCGTGCAGTACCACCCCGAGGTGATGCACTCCGAGCACGGCCAGCAGGTGCTGGAGCACTTCCTGTACCGCGGCGCGGGCATCGCCCCGAACTGGACCACCACCAACGTGGTCGAGGAGCAGGTCGCGCTGATCCGCGCGCAGGTCGGCGACAAGCGCGCCATCTGCGGCCTGTCCGGCGGCGTGGACTCCGCGGTCGCCGCCGCCCTGGTGCAGCGCGCCATCGGCGACCGGCTGACCTGCGTGTACGTCGACCACGGCCTGATGCGCAAGGGCGAGACCGAGCAGGTCGAGAAGGACTTCGTCGCGGCCACCGGCGTCAAGCTGGTCGTGGTCGACGCCGAGGAGCGCTTCCTGACCGCGCTGAAGGGCGTGTCCGACCCCGAGCAGAAGCGCAAGATCATCGGCCGGGAGTTCATCCGGGTCTTCGAGCAGGCCCAGGCCGACATCATCGCCGACGAGGGCCCGGCCGTGGAGTTCCTGGTCCAGGGCACCCTGTACCCGGACGTGGTGGAGTCCGGCGGCGGCACCGGCACCGCCAACATCAAGTCCCACCACAACGTCGGCGGCCTCCCCGAGGACCTGGAGTTCCAGCTCGTCGAGCCGCTGCGCAAGCTGTTCAAGGACGAGGTCCGGATGGTCGGCCAGGAGCTCGGCCTGCCCGCCGAGATCGTCCAGCGCCAGCCCTTCCCCGGCCCGGGCCTCGGCATCCGGATCGTCGGCGAGGTCACCAAGGAGCGCCTGGACCTGCTCCGCGAGGCCGACGCCATCGCCCGCGAGGAGCTGACCCTGGCCGGCCTGGACGCCGAGATCTGGCAGTGCCCGGTCGTGCTGCTGGCCGACGTCCGCTCGGTCGGCGTGCAGGGCGACGGCCGCACCTACGGCCACCCGATCGTGCTGCGCCCGGTCTCCTCCGAGGACGCCATGACCGCGGACTGGTCGCGCCTGCCCTACGAGGTGCTGGCGAAGATCTCCACCCGGATCACCAACGAGGTCAAGGACGTGAACCGGGTCGTCCTGGACGTCACCTCCAAGCCGCCGGGCACCATCGAGTGGGAGTGATCCCACCGGCAACCGTGTGACCGCGCCGCCGCTTCCCGCGCCAGGGGAGTGGCGGCGCGGTCATGTGGGAAGGGCACCGGGCACAATCGGACCCGACCCCGCCGGCGGACGGCGGGCGGCGAGCGGCGAGCGGCGAACGAGAGGGCGGCGAGGATGGCGACGGGGACGGGCAGTACGGCGGGCGGCACCGCGGGCGGCAGGACCACCGAGTGGAAGGCGCTGGGCTCGCGGTACGCGCTGCTGCCGCTGCGGCTGTTCCTGGGGGCGACCTTCGTCTACGCCGCCTTCGACAAGCTCTCCGACGCGCACTACCTGGCCGGGGCGGGCGACCCCGCCTCGTTCTACGCCCAGACGAAGGCCGCCGAGGGCAGCAGCCCGATCGGCTGGGCGCTCGGCCCCGCCCTGCACGCGCCGACCTTCTTCGGCCTGCTGGTCGCCTTCGGCGAGCTCGCCGTCGGCCTGGGCACCCTGCTCGGCCTGTGGGGCCGGGTCGCCGCGCTCGGCGGCGCGCTGCTGTCCGCCTCGCTCTGGCTGACCGTCAGCTTCCACACCACCCCGTACTACCTCGGCAACGACCTGGCCTACCTGCTGGCCTGGACGCCGCTGCTGCTGGCCGGCACCCCGTACCTGTCGGTCGACGGCTACCTCGCCGCCCGGGCCGCCCGCGACCGGGCCCGCGGCCTCGCCGAGGACGCGGTGCGCCGCCGCGCCCTGCTCGACGGCGGCATCGCGGCCGTCGCGCTCGGCGGCGCCGGGCTGCTGTCCGGCTCGCTCACCGCCGGCTTCGGCCGGGACGAGGCGCCCGCCGCGGCGGGCGCCGGTGCCACCAGCCCCGTCCCGCAGCCCGGCCCCGCGGTGCCCGCCGCGCAGGTCCCGGTCGGCGGCGCCGCCACCGTCAAGGACCCGGCCAGCGGCGACGCGGTCTACATCGTCCAGCCCGCCGCCGGGAAGTACGCGGGCCTGTCCTCGGTCTGCACCCACTCCGGCTGCGCGGTCAACCCGCCCAAGGACGGCAAGCTCTATTGCCCCTGCCACGGCTCCACGTTCGACGCCGCCACCGGCGCGGTGATCACCGGCCCGGCCGTGAAGCCGCTGCCCACGTACGCCGTCACCAAGAACGGCGACCAGTTGGAGCTCGGCCCCCAGCAGTCCTCCTGAGCCCGTCAGTCCAGGGTGCGGTCGTCGTCCCGGGCGCCGCCCCGGCCGCGCCGGGCCGCGGCCACCAGGGCGCCGGCCAGCCCGCCGCCGCCGAGCACGATGCACGTCAGCGGCAGCACGAAGCGGCTGTTCACCTCGCGGTCGTTCAGCGAGGCGACCAGGTACAGCACCGCCAGCGCGGTGAACAGCCCGCCCGCGACCAGCGCGTACACGTCGAACCGGTGTTTCCGCATCACCGCACCACCTCGATGTCCCCGGCGCCCACGGACACCGTCAGTTCCAGTACGCCCCTGGACGGTTGGCCGCCCGGGACCTCGATCACCACGTCCTCGTCGGTGCCGGGGCCGCTGAAGTGCTGCCCGTCCGGCAGGGACGCGTCGCCCACCCCGTTGTGGACCTTCAGCCGCAGCTCCACCCCGGACGGCACGGTCACCCGGGCCGCGCCCGCGCCGACCCGCAGTTCGGTGTGCAGGGTGCCGCCCGCCGGGTCCAGCGCCGACAGGTCGAGCCGCGCGTCGCCGAACGCCAGGGTGTAGTGCTCCTGGAGCTGCTGCGGGGCGGAGACCGTCCAGCGGTGGTCGCCGGTGGAGCCCGCGACCGTCGCCGAGGTGCCGGCCGAGAAGACCAGGCCCGCCGTCAGCAGCAGCGACAGCAGGGTCAGCCCGCGGGTCCGCCCCCAGCGGGCGCTGACCACCATCGCCAGGCCCAGCGGCAGCAGCGCCACCGCCAGCACCGTCGACCAGCGCTGCTGCCCGTGGTCGCTCGCCGCGACCGCCCAGGACGCGCCGAGCGCCACCAGCACCGCCGACGCGCCCAGCACCGAGGTGCCGCGCTCCGCCCGGCGCCGGGCCTTCCACTCGCGGTGCCGCTCCATGTTCGCCCGGTACTGCTCCATCGCCTCCTGCTGCCGGACGCGGTGGTCCGCCATCCGGCGCTCCATCCGCTCGTGGTAGCCCTCCTCGGCGGGCTCCGCGCGCGGCTCCTTGCGCAGCGGGTCGCCCTCCGGCAGGTCGGTGCGCTGCCACCACGGCTGGGCGGGCGCCCCGGGCGGCGGCGTCGCGCCGCCGTACGGGTTGCGCTCCGGGTGCCGCGGGTCCCACAGGTAGCCGGACGGGCCGACCGGCGGGGTGTCGGCGGGGCGGTCCTCGGCGGCGGCGCCGCCCGCGGCCTGCTGCTCGTGCCAGGCCCGGATCCGCTCGTGCAGCTCGGCGCTGCGGACCTTCCACTCGCCGCGCAGGTCGCGGCTGACCGACTCGCCCCAGGTCTTCCAGTCGGCGAACGGGCCGGTGTCCTCCAGCCGGTCCCGCGGGCCGGGCGGCGGCGGGGGCGGCGGGGCGTCGTCGCCGCCGAAGCGCCGCCGCCGCTCCGGGTCGTAGCGCAGCCCCAGGAACACCAGCGCGGCCAGCAGCAGCAGCGGGAACAGCTGGCCGCCGTCGCCCATCGAGGAGAAGAACACCCCGGTGCCGATCACCGTCAGCAGCACCGCGCCGACCGACTGGCCGTCGACCCGGCCGGTCAGCACCCGCTGCAGCTCGGTGCGGCCGCCCTCGCCGTCCGCGGCCTCCCGCGGCACCACCAGCCAGGCCAGGCCGTACAGGAACAGGCCGAGCCCGCCGGTCAGGCCGAGCACCGCGATCACCACCCGGAACACCACCGGGTCGATGTCCAGGTAGCGGCCGAGGCCGCCGCACACGCCCGCCACCACCCGGTGCCGGGAGGAACGGGTGAGCGCCGGCCGGCCGTCGGCGGGGGCGGCCGGGGGGTCCGCCGGGGTCTGGTCGTCCGTCATGTCCCCCATCCTCCCGGGCCGTCGGGCCCCGCCCAACCGTCCGGGGCCCGGGAGCGACCCTGAACTGTCCCTGAGGCACCTCAGGGGCCGGACCCTGATGCGCCGCTCCACCGCCACCTGCGACCATCGGTGCCGTGGCCGTACCCGAGACCAGAAGCACCGAGCCCGCGCCGACCGAGACCCCGGCCGGCGCGCCGCCCTACCGGCGGCTGTACCGCAGCCCGCACGGCCGGATCCTCGGCGGCGTCTGCCAGGGCCTGGCCACCCACCTCGGCGTGCCCGTCACCTGGGTGCGGCTGGCCTTCATCGTGCTGTTCTTCTCCGAGGGCATCGGCGCCCTGCTGTACGCCGCGTTCTGGGTCGTGGTGCCGCTGGGCATCAACCAGGCCGCCCCCGGCGCCGACCGCCCGGCCCGCCGCGGCGACGCGGCCCCCGGCCGCTTCGGGCGGCTGCGCGACCTGCTGGAGCGCACCTTCCACGGCGACGAGGGCGCCCCCGCCACCGACGAGGACGGGCAGCGCCCCGCCCCGGTCGAGGGCCGCGGCCGGGCCGGCAGCATGGGCCAGCTGTTCGCCCTGGTCGCGCTGGTGATCGGCGTGATGGCGCTGCTGTCCGCGCTGGGCATCCAGACCGCCAAGCCGTACGTGTGGCCGCTGCTCGCGGTCGGCATCGGCGTCGCCCTGGTGTGGCGGCAGGCCGACGACTCGCGCTGGCAGAGCTGGTTCGGGCTGGAGCCGGGCAGCCGCAAGGGCGCCTACCTGCGGGTGCTGTCCGGGGTGCTGCTGGTGGTGGCCGGCATCATCGGCTACTTCGTCACCCAGGGCGTCGGCTCGCCGCTCGCGCTGGTCGTCGAGTCCTCGCTGGCCGTGGTCGCGGGCGTGCTGGTGCTCGGCGGCCCGTCGATGCTGCGGATGTGGCAGGACCTCGGCGCCGAGCGCACCGCCCGCATCCGCGCCCAGGAGCGGGCCGAGATCGCCGCGCACGTCCACGACTCGGTGCTGCACACCCTCACCCTGATCCAGCGCCGGGCCGAGGACCCCAAGGAGGTGCTGCGCCTGGCCCGCGCCCAGGAGCGCGAGCTGCGGCTGTGGCTGTACCGCCCGGAGGCCGCCGCCGCGGCCGCCCCCGACACCCTCGCCGAGCACCTGCGCGAGATCGTCGCCGAGGTCGAGGACCGGCACGGCGTCCACCTGGAACTGGTCTGCGTCGGCGACTGCCCGATGGACGAGCGGATCGCCTCGCAGATGCAGGCGGCCAGGGAAGCCATGGTGAACGCCGCCAAGTACGGTGGCGGTGGACCGGTCCAGGTCTACGCGGAGGTGGAGGGGAGGACGGTGTCGGTGTTCGTCCGCGACCACGGCCCCGGCTTCGACCCCGACGACCTCCCCGAGGACCGCATGGGCGTACGCGAATCGATCATCGGCCGGATGCGGCGCAACGGGGGCACCGCTCGGGTGCGGCCCGCGCCGGACGGCGGGACCGAGGTCGAGCTGGAGATGGAGAGGGCGGCAGATGACTGACGCAGCGTCGCAGGAGGCGGCACCCGGCCGACGGGCCCGGGTGGTGCTGGTCGACGACCACCGGATGTTCCGCACCGGCGTGCGCGCCGAGATCGGGCGCACCGACGAGACCGGCATCGACGTGGTCGGCGAGGCCGACGACGTGGAGTCCGCGGTCCGGGTGGTCGCCGAGACCCGGCCCGACGTGGTGCTGCTCGACGTCCACCTGCCCGGCGGCGGCGGCGTCGAGGTGCTGCGCCGCTCGGCGGGCGTCGAGGGCGTGCGCTTCCTCGCGCTGTCCGTCTCGGACGCCGCCGAGGACGTGATCGGGGTGATCCGCGGCGGCGCCCGCGGCTACGTCACCAAGACCATCACCGGCACCGACCTGGTCAACGCGATCTTCCGGATCGCCGACGGCGACGCGGTGTTCTCGCCCCGGCTGGCGGGCTTCGTCCTGGACGCCTTCGCCGCCACCGACACCCCGCCGGTGGACGAGGACCTCGACCGGCTCACCCAGCGCGAGCGCGAGGTGCTGCGGCTGATCGCCCGCGGCTACGCCTACAAGGAGATCGCCAAGCAGCTGTTCATCTCGGTCAAGACGGTGGAGAGCCACGTCTCCGCGGTGCTGCGCAAGCTGCAGCTCTCCAACCGGCACGAGCTGACCCGCTGGGCCACCGCCCGCCGCCTGGTCTAGACCGCCTGACCGGGCCCGGCGGGGCGCGCCGCCGGGCCCGGACCGAGGTCCCCCCGGGCCGCGCCGTGCGGCCGTGTGCCGACGATCCGGTCACCGGACGAAGGGGGCGCGCCGCGGTGTCGGTAGGCTTCCTCCCGACCGGCACCGAGCCGGCCCCGGTCCGGGGCCCGGCGGCCGGTTCCCTCAGTCCCTCCACAGCGAGAGCGCGCCGATGTCTTCGACCGTTGCGAGCCACGAGCCGCTGTCCCCGTTGACGGCGGACAGCGCGGCCCCTGCCAAATCCGCCAAGCGTCCCCGGCTCTACGTGCTCGACGGCCTGCGGCTGCTCGCCGCGATCGGTGTGCTGTGCTGGCACTGGCTCGGCGTCGAGCGCTTCCAGGGCGTCTGGCACGGCTCCCCGTCGAAGCTGATGCCGTTCGGCCACCTGATCGGCGCCTACAGCTGGACGGGCGTCCAACTGTTCTTCCTGATCAGCGGCTTCGTCATCTGCATGTCCTGCTGGGGCCGCTCGATCGGCGACTTCGTCACCTCGCGGATCGTCCGGCTCTACCCGGCGTACTGGGTGGCGGTGCTGGTCACCTCGGCCGTGCTGATGGTCGTCCCGACGATATGGGGCGACGACACCCACCACCCGACGCCGACCCGCATCCTGACCAACCTGACGATGTTCAACATGCCGCTCGGCGTCGGCAACATCGACCCGGTGTACTGGTCGCTCTGGGCCGAGATGCGGTTCTACGTGCTGTTCGGCCTGCTGCTGATCTGGGGCCTGACCTACAAGCGCGTGGTCGCGTTCTGCGGCGTCTGGGCGTTCCTCGCCACCATCTCGCCCTCGGTGAACCTGCCGATCCTCGAGACCATGGTGCAGTCCACCTACGCCTGGTACTTCATCGCGGGCATCGCGATGTACCTGATGTACCGCTTCAAGCCGAACATGGTGCTCTGGGCGCTGGTCGTCTACTGCTGGCTGATGGCCCAGGACCGGATGCGCGGCGTGATCGGCGGCTACGAGTACGGCACCCGGCACCACCTGTCCTGGTACCTGGTCATGGCGTACGTCACCACCGCCTTCCTGCTGGTGCTCGGCTCGGCGCTGGGCTGGTTCAACTGGATCCGCTGGAAGTGGCTGACCGTCGCGGGCTCGCTCACCTACCCGCTGTACCTGCTGCACCAGGAGGTCGGCTTCCAGGTGATCACCCGGGTCAGCCGCCACCTGGACCCGTACCCCACCTTCTTCCTGGTGCTGGCCGCGATGATGGTCGCCGCCTACCTGGTGCACCGGCTGGTCGAGGTGCCGCTCGCGCCCTGGATGAAGAAGAAGCTGGAGAACGCCTTCGCACAGATCCGCCGCAACGGCGAACCCGACTGACCCTTCCGGGTGAAACCCGGCGCGCCGCCCGCGCGCCGGGGCCCCCGATCCGGCCCCGTGCATATCCTGCCGGGGCCGGAGCCGTCTCCACCCCCGCTCACCCCTGTCCGAGCCACTCGCACCCCCGGCCCGGCAGGAGGAAGCGTGACCGCCGAGGCCGACCGCCTGGACCAGCCGGACCGCACGACGCCGACCGGCGGCCCCGCCCGGCCGGACCCGGCCCGCACCGCGCACCGGCTGCTGCGCTCCGAACGGCTGCGCTGGACGGCGCTCGCCCTGGGCGGTTACGCCGCGGTGCGGCTGGTCGGCCTGGCCGCCGTGGTGCTCTGGGGCCACCGGACCGCCCCCGGGCAGTCCGCCCTGCACCGGCTGGCCACCCTGTGGGACGCCCAGTGGTACCAGCACATCGTGGTGCACGGCTACACCGACCAGCTGGACGTCGGCGGCTACGCCAACGGCATCCCCTACTCCACGCTGGCCTTCTTCCCGCTCTACCCCTGGCTGATCACCGCCGTCCACGCCGTGCTGCCGCTCAGCGTGGCGGGCTCCGCGCTGGCCGTCGCCTGGGCGGGTTCGCTCGCCGCGGCCTGGGGCGTCTTCGAGTTCGGCAGCCGCCTGTACTCCCGACCCACCGGCCTGCTGCTGGTCCTGCTGTGGGGCGCCCTGCCCGGCGCGGTCGTCGAGTCGACGGCCTACAGCGAACCGCTCTTCACCGCCCTCGCCGCCTGGGCCCTGCTCGCCCTGCTGGTGCGCCGCTGGCTGACCGCCGGACTGCTCTCCACCCTGGCCTGCCTGACCCGCCCCACCGGCATCGCCGTCGCCGCCGCCGTCGGCGTCGCCGCGCTGCTCGCCCTCCTCACCGCGGTCCGCCGCCGCGACGCCACCGGCTGGGCCCGGCCGGTCGCCGCCGCCGTCATCGCCCCGCTCGGCTTCGTCGGCTACCTCGCCTGGGTCGGCCACCGGTGGGGCCGCTGGGACGCCTACTTCGAGGTCCAGCGCGCCTGGGACTCGCACTTCGACTTCGGCCGCAGCACCCTCGCCTCCTACGACCGGCTGCTGTTCTCCGCGCACCCGGTCTGGCTGACCGAGGCGGTCACCGCGATCGTGCTGATCGGGTACGTCGTGCTGTTCGCGGTCGGCGTCCTGCAGCGCCAGCCGCCCTGGCTGCTGACCTACGGCGCGGTGCTGCTGCTGGTCGCGCTCGGCGACGCCGCGTACTTCAACTCCAGGGTCCGCTTCCTGCTCCCGGCCTTCTCCCTGCTGCTGCCCGCGGCCCTCGGGCTGGCGCGGCTGCGCAACCGGGCGGCCACTATGCTGGTCGTCGTTTCGGCAGCGGCGTGCTCCGCCGTCTACGGCGGCTACCTGACCTGGGTCTACCCGGACGCCCCCTGACGCCGGAACCACCGAAACGCCGAACCGGTCCTTGCACACATGCGTCCTAAGGGGAAAGACGTGGCGGAAGCCGCCGTGGCCGAACAGACGGCCACCGAACGAAAGGGCTCCGCCGCTCCGGCAGGACGGTTCGCCGCACTGCCGCCCCGGGTGGTGAACACCCTGTGGGTCTGGCCGATGCTGATCACCCTCGCCCTGGGCATACGGGGGTCCTGGCGCCCCCAGCTGTGGCGCGACGAGCTGGCCTCCTGGAGCGCCGCCGAGCGCAGCACCGGCGAACTGCTGAGCATGCTGCACCACGTCGACGCCGTCTCCGGCGCCTACTACCTGCTGCTGCACTTCTGGATCGGCTGGTTCGGCGACTCCGCCACCTCGATGCGGCTGCCCTCCGCGCTCGCGATGGCCGGGGCCGCCGCGTTCGTCGTGCTGACCGCCCGCAAGCAGTTCGGCAGCGCCTGGACCGGGCTGGTGGCCGGACTGCTGTTCGCGGTCGTCCCCTCGGTCTCCGGCTTCGCCCAGCAGGTCCGCGGCTACGCCTTCGTGGTGCTGTTCGTCGCCGCCGGCACCTGGGCGCTGCTGCGCGCCCTGGAGCGGCCGACCTGGCCGCGCTGGCTCTCCTACGCGGCCTGCGTGGCGATGGCCGGGCTGTTCCACATGATCTCGCTGGTCTTCCTGCTGCCGCACGCCATCGTGGTGGCGCTGCGCTGGTGGCCGACCCGCGACCGGCGGCTGCTGTTCGGCTTCCCGGCGGCGGTCGTGGTGGCGGTCCTCCCGCTCGTCCCGCTGGTGCTGCTGGGCCGTCGGCAGGTCGGCCGGCAGATCTCCTGGATCACCACCCCCGACCTGACCTCCTTCCAGCCCTTCTGGAACGGCGTGTTCGGCGACCCGCTGGTCGGCGGCATCTTCCTGGCGATGGCCGTGATGCCGCTGGCGTGGAGCGGCAACCGCCGCCGGGCGGTCGAGATCGGCATGGTCGCGGCGCTGCCGATCGCCGCGGTCTACCTCGTCTCGCAGGGCAAGACCTCGTACTTCATGGACCGCTACCTGCTGTTCACCGTGCCCGCCTGGTGCGTGGTGGCCGCCGCGGCGATCACCGCGCTGCGCCCCCGGGTGTGGATGGCGCTGGTGTTCCTGCTCGGCACCGGCTACCTCGGCATGGACACCCAGGAGCACCTGCGCGTCACCACCGCGCACGAGTACTCCGACGAGCGCGGCGCGGCCCGGACCATCGCGGCCGGGTACCGGCCCGGCGACGCGATCCTCCCGGTCCGCGGCGACGAGGCGTGGATGATGATGGACCTCGCGCTGGACTACTACCTGCCGGACCGCGTCCAGCCGAAGGACGTGTTCGTCGCCAAGAGCGCGATCGACCGCAACGACCTGTTCGCCAAGGAGTGCCCCGACCCGGCCGCCTGCCTCGGCGACACCCAGCGGATCTGGATGGTCACCTACGCCTTCGAGAACAAGGGCGACCCCTTCGAGGGCCTGCCGCCCGCCCAGGCCGCGCTGCTCAAGTCGGAGTTCACCCCGGTCCAGGTCACCAAGGTCCGCCAGATGACCGTGACCCTGCTGCAGCGCACTCCCTGACCCGGACCGCCGCCGCCCGGACGGACGCCGAAGGGCCCCGGACCTCCACGGAGGTCCGGGGCCCTTCGGCGTCGCGGCGGCGGGACGGTCAGCGCAGCTCGTAGACGCCGATCCGGCCGTTGTCGAACACCTTGGTGGCCAGCGCCGCCAGCTCGGGCGACTCGGCGCGGACCTTGCGGTTCACGAACAGGTAGCGCACGTGGTGCTCGCCGTGCAGCCGCGCCAGCACCTGCGCGGTCGGCCGGTAGAACGCCTCGTCGTTCAGCGCCAGCAGCGGCTGGTCCCAGAAGTTCGGGTCGGTGCCGGCCATCACCCGCGGGGCGAAGGCCCAGCCCTCGACCAGCACCGAACGCTCCGAGTAGGCGCTCAGCGCGAAGTCCCGGTAGTCGTTGCACGGGGCGGTCGGGTCGGCGAAGTCGTCGTACGACCAGCAGTGCTCGTTGGTCGCCAGCACGTCCGTCGGCTCGCTGTGCGCGCGCACCCAGCGGGCCGCGTCCACCTTGGAGGCGGGCAGCGGCATCGAACCCCAGACCGTCGCGTCCCAGACCGGCTTGGGCAGGTCCAGCGCCAGCGTCGGGGCGCCCGCCAGCAGCGCGGCGGTCAGCAGCACCACGCCGCCGCGGCGGCGCATCCGCGGCAGCGCGCGGGACAGGCCCCACCACAGCAGCGCGCACAGCACGCCGAGGCCGAGCAGCGCCAGGCCGGCCGCGACGATCGGGAACAGCCCCGACGCGGAGCCGTTCCCGTCCGGGTTGCCGCTCAGGAAGGCGCGCAGGAAGCCGTGCCGGGTCGGGTGCAGGTCGTGCAGCCGCCGGGAGAGGCGGTCCAGCCAGGCGTAGTCGTGCTTGTCGACGACGAACCAGGTCAGCAGCACCGTCCAGCCCACCGCGAAGGCGGCCAGCGCGGCCCGGCCCGCCCGGCCCAGGTCGGCCCGCTCGAAGGACTCGCAGTAGCCCCAGGCGGACAGCAGCACGCCGAAGACCAGGCCCGCGTGCGTGAAGTAGCCCGCGTTCCAGCCGCTCACCAGGACGAACACGGCCGGACCGGCCACGGCGCCGCCGAGCAGGAACCACTGCACCGGCTCCAGCTTCAACCGGCTGCGCCACAGCAGCGGCAGCGCGCCCGCCACCCGCAGCTGGGTGTTGACCACGAAGGCGAACAGCACCAGCGCCACGACCACGGCCTGGCCGGAGGCGCCGCGCAGGCCCTGCGGGTCGGCCCAGCCGTAGCGGAGGTTGGAGAACGGGTCCACGGCCAGGCCGTACGTCTTGAACGCGAAGATCACCGCGGTGGAGAACAGCTGGGCGGCGGCCACGATCGCGCCGAGCCTGACCACCGTCCACGGGATCCGCCGGTTCACCAGCAGCCCGACCGCGCCCGCCAGCGCGAGGCCCGCCAGGGTGACCGGGACGGAGGTGGCCTTGGCGGCGCTGGAGGCGAAGGCGAACAGCACCGTCAGCACGTACACGGCGCGGCCGCCCAGCAGCGGCACCGGCGCCCCGGTCTCCCGCTCGGGGCGGCGCAGCGCGTCACCCGCGGTGGCGACCAGCGCCAGCAGCAGCGGCTGGCTGTACGTCATGGAGACGCTGCCCCACACCATCAGCGTGGTCTGCGGCGAACCGAACGGGGTCTGCCCGTGCCCGCCGTTGAACTCGCCGACCGCGAACAGCAGCAGGCCCGCGATCGGACCGGCCCAGATCCGGCCGGTGAGCCGGTGCGCGACCACCGCGGCGACCAGCATGGTCAGCGCGCACAGCGCCGGGATCATCAGCCGCAGCTGCACCACCGGCAGGTCGAGGTGGCCGACCAGGCTGGTCATCGCCTCGTGCACGAACGCGAACCAGTGGTACTGCAGCGGCTCGCCGGACGCCTGCGGCAGGGTCAGCGGGAAGGAGTGCTTGGCGTTGCCCGCCAGCGACATCTGGTACGACAGGTCGATGAACTGGCGGCTGGCGTCGTCCGCGGGCATCAGCGGCGTGCGCGACAGGTACGTCCGGTACAGGTAGGCGCTGGTCAGCGCGACCGTTCCGGCCACCGCCCAGGACCAGCCGACCGGGACCTTCCGGTAGCCGCGCACCCACCAGTGCCCGCGCAGCCGCGGCACCGCGGCGAACGGCACGACCACCAGCAGCGGCCAGAGCGCCGCCGCCCCGGCCAGGCCCAGCGGCAGGAGCAGCGCCCAGGCGGCGAGCTCGAGCACCAGGCCGGTGACCGCGCCCAGGACCAGGTCCTCCAACAGGGTGTGCGGTGCGCGGCGCAGTGAGCGGTACACCAGCGTGCCGGGCAGCAGCACACCCCAGGCTATGTAGAACCCGTACCTGGCTATGGAGTTCAGCGGGGTGTCGGAGGCCACCAGGGTCGCCAGCAGCAGCACCAGGGCGGCGACGGCGGGCAGGAGGCGCCACACCGCACCGAGCGCCCCCGGGCCCTCCAGCCGACCCCGGAGGCCGTCGGGACGCCGGGGGCCGGTGACCGCGGGCGGGGAGTCCGCCGTCACGGGGGTGTCGTGAAAGGTGCCCATGAGACTGTTTTCTCCCCCTGGAGTGCTCGGTGGCTCTGCGCCGAACCTGGAGAACGAGGCGGTGCCGGCCGCGGCTCGGGAGCGGGGCGGGGCCTCGGAGGAGAGAACCGCCTACCGCCGGGCAGCGGCGTAGGCGGTCGGTGACGGGCGGTAGTCCTGAGGTGGGACGACTCCGGCTCGACGGTGCGGACTTCGATAGCATGCCGTACGCGACCCACAGGCTACCAGCACGGCCCTGCGCCCCTCCGGGGGGCCGGTGCCGGACGCCTCCGCCCCGCCGGCGCCGCTCCCCGCCGGGGCCGCGGCGGGCCGGCGCGCGGGGCTCCCGGCCCCCGAACCCGACACGCCGTGACCGGGGGGATCCCGGGGAACTCGGGTGACGATCCGGTAAGGGCGCCTTGCTAGGATGCGCTCGATCAATCGAACCTCTGCGTCATTGACTCATCGAACTACTCTTCTCTGGCGGGAAACCCCATGGCGGCTGCACGAGCCACGACGACCCTCTCCGTCGTCATCCCGATGTACAACGAGGAGGCCGCCCTGCCGGCCCTCGTCGCCCGTCTCCGCCCCGCGCTGGACGGTACCAACGTCTCCTACGAGGTCGTGGCCGTGGACGACGGCAGTGCCGACCGCACCGCGGAACTCCTGGAGGAGATACGCCAGGGCTGGTCGGAGCTGCGCATCGTCAAGCTGCGCCGCAACTCCGGGCACCAGGCCGCGCTGACCGCCGGTCTGCACAGCTCGGTCGGCGACTACGTCGCCAGCATCGACGCCGACCTGCAGGACCCGCCGGAGAAGATCCCGGAGATGCTGGAGCTCGCCCGGCGCGACAAGCTCGACATCGTCTACGGCGTCCGCTCCGACCGCAGCACCGACACCGGCTTCAAGCGCTGGACCGCGGGCGCGTACTACTGGCTGATGCGCCGCATGGTCGGCAAGCGGGTGCCGTCCCAGGCGGGCGACTTCCGACTGCTCAGCCGCGAGGCCGTGGACGCCCTCAAGTCGCTGCCGGACCAGCAGCAGGTCTACCGCCTGCTGGTGCCGTGGCTGGGCTTCCCCAGCGGGCAGGTCACCTACTTCCGCGAGGAGCGCGTCGCGGGCGAGACCAAGTACCCGCTGAGCAAGATGATCCGCCTCGCGATCGACAGCATCACCAACTTCTCGGCCGCGCCGCTGCGGATCGCGACCTGGCTGGGCGTGCTGAGCTTCTTCGGCTGCTTCGCGATGCTGGCCGCCACCATCGGCGTCTACCTGGCCGGCCACACCGTGCCCGGCTGGACCTCGCTGTTCGTCGCGATGCTGTTCATCGGCGGCATCCAGCTGATCTGCGTGGGCCTGCTCGGCGAGTACATCGGCCGGATCTACACCGCGGTGCAGAAGCGTCCGACCTTCTTCATCGGCTACGACTCGGCCGACGCCCCGCAGCAGCGCGGCGCCGACCGCGGCGAGCGGGTCGACGTCGGCATCTGACCTGCCGTGACTCCGGGACGGCCCGGCCCCCCGCAGCGGGGGCCGGGCCGTCCGCGTTGCCGGGGCCGGCGGGCGGCTCCCGGGAGCGGCCCGGGATGTCGGCGGCGGGCCATAGACTCGAAGGGCCATGAGTAGCCTCTTCGATGACCTCCCGCTCCCCGGCTTCGAGCGTCCCGCCGTCGGGTCGAGCCCCCGCCCCGCAGCGCCGCAGGCGCCCCGGCCGCAGTGGTCGGAGGAGGAGGCGCCGCCGCCGGACGAGCCGTACGACGAAGGGCCGTACGACCCCGGGTACGGCGAGGAGGACATCCCCGACGGGCTGTTCGCCACCGACCACGCCGCCGAGGCCGAGCGCGACGCCTGGCACCGCAACGGCGCCGCCCGCACCGTGGTCGACCCGGCGCAACTGCTGGAGGGCATGAACGACCCGCAGCGCGAGGCCGTGCTGCACGCCGGGTCGCCGCTGCTGATCGTGGCCGGCGCGGGCTCCGGCAAGACCCGGGTGCTCACCCACCGGATCGCCCACCTGCTGGCCGCCCGCGGCGTGCAGCCCGGCGAGATCCTGGCGATCACCTTCACCAACAAGGCCGCGGGCGAGATGCGCGAGCGCGTCGAGGCGCTGGTCGGCCCGCGCGCCAAGGCGATGTGGGTCTCCACCTTCCACAGCGCGTGCGTGCGCATCCTGCGCCGCGAGGCCAAGCAGCTGGGCATGAACTCCAGCTTCTCGATCTACGACTCCGCGGACTCGCAGCGCCTGATGGCCCTGGTCTGCCGCGACCTGGACCTCGACCCCAAGCAGTTCCCGCCGAAGTCCTTCACCGCCAAGATCAGCAACCTCAAGAACGAGCTGATCGACGAGGAGACGTACGCCGACCAGGCCGCCAACGAGACGGAGAAGAAGCTCGCCGAGGCGTACTTCCTCTACCAGCGGCGCCTGCGCGAGGCCAACGCCCTCGACTTCGACGACATCATCATGACCACCGTCAACCTGCTGCAGGCCTTCCCCGCCGTCGCCGAGCACTACCGGCGCCGGTTCCGGCACATCCTGGTCGACGAGTACCAGGACACCAACCACGCCCAGTACACGCTGGTGCGCGAACTCTCCGGCGGCTCCGCCACCCACGCGCCCCGGATGACCGTCGACGGCGACTACGTCAACCCCGCCGAGGCGCACCTCGCGCAGATCCCGCCCGCCGAGCTGTGCGTGGTCGGCGACGCCGACCAGTCGATCTACGCCTTCCGCGGCGCGACCATCCGCAACATCCTCCAGTTCGAGGAGGACTACCCGAACGCGACGACGATCCTGCTGGAGCAGAACTACCGCTCCACCCAGACCATCCTCACCGCCGCCAACTCGGTCATCGAACGCAACACCAACCGCCGCAAGAAGAACCTCTGGACGGCCGGGGACCAGGGCGAGCAGGTCGTCGGCTACGTCGCCGACGACGAGCACGGCGAGGCCCAGTTCATCGCCGAGGAGATCGACCGCCTCACCGACGCCGGCCACGCCCGCCCCGGCGACGTGGCGATCTTCTACCGCACCAACGCCCAGTCCCGGGTCTTCGAAGAGGTGTTCATCCGGGTCGGCCTGCCCTACAAGGTCGTCGGCGGCGTGCGCTTCTACGAGCGCAAGGAGGTCAAGGACGTCCTCGCCTACCTGCGCGTCCTCTCCAACCCCGAGGACACCGTCCCGCTGCGCCGCATCCTCAACGTCCCCAAGCGCGGCATCGGCGAGCGCGCCGAGGCGATGATCGACGCCCTCGCCGCGCGCGAGCGGATCTCCTTCGCCGCCGCGCTGCGCCGGGTCGACGAGGCGTACGGGATGGCGGCGCGCTCCACCAACGCGGTCAAGAAGTTCAACGAGCTGCTGGCCGGGCTGCGCCAGGTCGTCGAGTCCGGCGCCGGACCGGCCGCCGTGCTGGAGGCCGTCCTGGAGGAGACCGGCTACCTCGCCGAGCTCCAGGCCTCCACCGACCCGCAGGACGAGACCCGGGTGGAGAACCTCCAGGAACTCGCCGCGGTCGCCCTGGAGTACGAGAAGGACCCGGGGGAGCGCCCCGAGGGCGACGAGGGGCCGCCGGTCGGCTCGCTCGCGGACTTCCTGGAGCGGGTCGCGCTGGTCGCCGACTCCGACCAGATCCCGGATGCGAAGCAGTCCGGGACATCGGAAGGAAGCCCGGACGAGGAGGACGGGGCGGGCGTCATCACGATGATGACCCTGCACACCGCCAAGGGCCTGGAGTTCCCCGTCGTCTTCCTCACCGGCATGGAGGACGGGATCTTCCCGCACATGCGGGCCCTCAACCAGGTCAAGGAGCTGGAGGAGGAGCGCCGCCTCGCCTACGTCGGCCTCACCCGGGCCCGGCAGCGGCTCTACCTGACCCGCTCGGTGCTGCGCAGCGCCTGGGGGCAGCCCTCCTACAACCCGGCCTCGCGCTTCCTGGAGGAGATCCCGGAGAAGCTGATCGAGTGGAAGCGGACGGGCGCGGCCGCGGTGCCGGCCTCGCGCGGCTACGCGTCCTCGGGATCGGGCTGGTCCGGGTCCTCGCGCGGCTCCGGGTCCTCCGCCGCCGCCTCGCCGAAGGCCGGCTGGGGCAAGTCCGCGCGGACGGTCGCCGACCGGGAGGTCGTCGCGCTCGCGGTCGGCGACCGGGTCAGCCACGACAGCTTCGGCCTCGGCACCGTCGTCGCCGTCCAGGGCGTCGGCGACAAGGCCCGCGCCACGGTCGACTTCGGCTCCACCGGCCGCAAGGAACTGCTGCTGCGGTACGCCCCCGTCGAGAAGCTCTGACCGGCGGGCCCGGTCGCGGGTCGGCCCCGCACGCTGTGACTTTGCCCTCCTCTCGGCGGACGGGGAAGGACGGCGGCCCCACGGGCCGCTAACCTCTCCTCAGATCTGTTAGAAGTGGTTAACACCGAGCCCGTGACCAGGTCGGCCGGGTGGTGGACAACGTGGTCCAGGAGGCAGTGATGGTGGTGTCGGGGCCGATCCGAGTCGTGGTCGCCAAGCCCGGGCTCGACGGGCACGACCGGGGAGCCAAGGTCATCGCGCGGGCGCTGCGCGACGCCGGCATGGAGGTCATCTACACCGGCCTCCACCAGACCCCCGAGCAGATCGTCGACACGGCGATCCAGGAGGACGCGGACGGCATCGGCCTGTCGATCCTCTCCGGCGCGCACATGACCCTCTGCGCGAAGGTGATCGAACTCCTCAAGGAGCGCGACGCGGCGGACATCAAGGTCTTCTGCGGCGGGATCATCCCCGACGCGGACATCACCGAGCTCAAGGCCCTCGGCGTCGCCGACATCTTCACCCCGGGCACCTCCACGCAGGAGGTCGTCAGCTGGGTGCAGTCCAACCTGCGCGCCAGCTGAGAACGGCGGGTCCGAGCTGCGCAGTGGCCCCGACAGGGGCCGGGGAACGGCGGGTCCGTGCTGCGCAGCGGCCCCTGGTGTCGTGCCTCGCCGCTCCTTCCGGACCCCTGGTGCGGGTGCTCCCCTCACTCCAGTTCGGCGAGCATCGCCTGCCGGAAGCGCAGCGTCCCCGCGAGGCGGGTGAAGGTGTCGGACCAGGCGGTGTCCGGGGAGGTGTCGGCGGCCAGGGCCTCGACGGCGGGGGCGGTCTCGGGGGCGAGGGCGCGTTCGGTCATGCCGAGGACGCCGCTGTGGCTCCACGGGTAGGAGCCGAGTTCCGCGGCGCGCTTGAGCGCGGCGACCACGGCGGTGGAGAGCGGGGGCGTCCACGGGGTGGCGCAGGCGCCGAGGAGTTGGAAGGCGTCGCCGAGCCCGTGGGTCTGGACGAACGCGGCCGTCCAGGCGGCCCGTTCGGCGGGCGGGAGGACGGCCAGCAGTTTCGCCGGGGCGCCCGGGGTGCGGGTGTCGCGGCCGGGGCGGGGCGGGGTGCCGAGCAGGGCGCGGGCCCAGGCGGCGTCCTGCTGGCGGACGGCGGCGCGGGCCCAGGCCTCGCGCAGGTCCTCGGCCCATTCGGCGCCGCCGCCGTCGGGCGCGTCGACGGTCGGCAGGGCGAGCAGTTGCTCGGGGCTCAGGCCGGTGCCGGTGGTCCAGAGGGAGAGCGGCGCCCCGGCGACGACCTCGCCGAACCACCAGGCGCGTTCGCCGCGCCCGGTGGGCGACTTGACCGGTATGCCGTCGCGCTGCATGGCGGCGTCGCAGGCCGTGGGCGGGGTGACGTACAGCCGGTCGCCGTCGTGGCGGACGGCCGCGCGGGCCCGGTCGGCCATCCGGGCGGCGAGGGCGGAACCGGGCAGGGTGGAGAGCAGTTCCGCGGCGGTGGCCCGGACGTTCTTGGAGCGGTCGGAGAGCGCGGCCTCCAGGAAGTCCTCGTCCGCGAGGGAGAGTCCGTCCTGCAGGGAGTCGAGGAACAGCACCCGGTCCTCGGCGCGCTCGGTGCTCCAGGTGGAGGCGAGCAGGGCCAGCCCGGCGGCCGGGTCGGTGCGCCGCAGCCGGGTGAGGTGGGTGACGCGTTCGGCGAACAGGCCTTCCTGCCACAGGAGTTCACCGGGCTGGTCGAGGACGTCCTGTTCCCCGGCGGTGCGCGTGACGTACTTCCAGTCGGGGTTGTGCGGGGCCAGCCAGCGGCCGAGCGGACCGGCCAGGGTGACGGCGTCGGTGCGCAGTTCGGAGCGGGCCCGGGCGGTGTCCAGCAGGGTCGGGACGAGGGCGGGCGGCAGCCGGTAGCCGCGGCTGCGGGCGGCGGCCAGCCACTGCGGGAGGAGCTCGGCCAGGTTGGCCGTGGTGCCCTGGCCGCTGCGGGTGCCGAGCAGGACGGCCAGGCGGCGGGCGGCCGCCTCGGGCAGGGCGGGGCGCGGGTCGTCCGGCGCGGGCGCGGGCGTCTCGACGGCGGGGGCGGGCAGCGCGCCGGCCCGGCGGCGGACCGCGGCGACGGCGGCCAGGTCGAGCAGGGCGCCCGCCGGGTCGGTGCGGTCGAGGGCGGCGGCCAGTGCGGTGCGCGGCTCGGGCAGCGGGCGGCGGTCGGTGCCGAGCAGGGCGGTGCCCTGCAGTTCGGCCCAGTCGTCGGCGGGGGCGAGCGCGGGCGCGGTCATGCCCGGACCCCGTTCGGACGCTGGACGGCGGCGCGGTGGCGGCGGCCCCAGCCGCTGGCGAGGGCGGCCCGGCGGGCGGCGTGGTGCAGGGTGATGCGCCGGACGGCGGCGCGCTGCCGGATGCTGCGGGTGCGGGTCATCGTTTCCTCCGGTCGACGGCGGGTCAGGGGGCGCCGGGGAGCGTCCCGTTCCGTCGGTGGTGCGGGTGCGGGTGCGGGGGAGTGCGTGGCCGCCGGGCGCGGCGCCCTTCGGCGAGGCGTCGGGCGGGCGGCGGGAAGGTGGTGGGAAGGTGTCGGGCGCTGGAGGGTCGGCCGGACGGGAGGTCAGCCGAGCGGGACGGGCCGGTGCTCGGAGTCCCAGGCGGTGACGGGGGCGAAGCCGTGGTGGCCGCACTCGCCGAACAGCGTGACGGGGTGCCCGGCGGAGACCGCGGCCAGCCGCCACAGCGCCGTCTCGGGCAGCGCGCCGCGGCGCACCGGCAGCGCGTGGGCGCCGTCGGTGAGCTGCCAGCCCTCCGGCGTGCGGACCGGCACCACGTCGGCCAGGACGGTCGGCCAGCCGTCCAGCCACGGGTCCTCGGCGACGGCGGCGCCGTACTCGGCGAGCGCCCCGGCGGGCGACAGACCGGCGGGCGCGGCGGCCGGGGCGGGCTCGGGGCTGCCGTAGCGGGTGCCCAGGACGGCCCGCAGCGGGCGGGCGCCCGGGTGGTAGGCCAGCTCGGCCTCCAGCAGGTAGCCGGTGGGCAGCGCGAGGTCGGGCGCCTGGCCGGGGCGGCCGAAGGCCAGCAGCAGGGCGGGCCGTCCGGTCTTCGCGCCGCGCAGCCACACCCGGCGGGTGGTCAGCCGGTCGTCCGCGGTGTCCCGGCTGCCCAGGACGTGCCAGCGGTCCCGGACGGTCGGCCCGGCGAGCAGGTCGGCGGTGTCGGTGGTGAAGCCGACCCGGGCCCGGACCGTCGCCGCCAGGGCCTCCGGCAGGGTGTCGATCCGGCCGTAGGCGCCGGCCAGCAGGTGCAGCATCGCGTACTCCTCCAGCAGTTCGTCCTGCGGGGCCTCGGCCAGCACCCGCACCCGGGACGCCAGGCCCGGCGCCTGGGCGTCGACCATGCGCGCGGCGACCTCCTCCCACGCGCCGGGCGGCTGCGGGTCGGCCAGCCCGCGGCGCACGCCGTCGGCCAGCCGCAGCCGCAGCTCGCGGGCGCCGCCCGCGACCCGGGCCGCCCGCTTCTCGGCCCGCCTGCGGACGGCCTCCGGATCGGCCTCGGCGGCCTTCGCCCGCTGCTTGGCCGCCTTGTCCGCGGCGGCCCGGCCGCGGCCGTCCAGCCACTCCTGCACCCAGTCCGGCGGCGCGGCGCCGTCGGCGACGGCCTCCGGCCCGGCGGCCCACAGCAGCAGCAGGCCCAGGGCGTGCTTGCACGGGAACTTCCGGCTCGGGCAACTGCACTTGTACGCGGGCGTGCCGAGCTCCACCGCCGTCCGGTACGGGGTGCTGCCGCTGCCCTTGCACAGGCCCCACAGCGCGCCCTGCCCGGTGCCGGTGGCCGACCAGGGGGCCGGGCCGGAGAGCTTGCCCGCGGCCTTCAGGGAAGCCGGATCGGGCGCCAGCGAAAGGACGTGTTCGGTGCTCCAGCGTTCCTCCATGGCACCGACGTTAGGGGGGGACACTGACAAGCCCTCAGGACCCTGGCGGGGTCCTGAGGGCTTGTCAGCGGGTATCCCTAGTCGACGAGGGCGTCGAACACCATGCCCCACCAGCTGTCCGGGGCGGCGAAGGCGTAGGGGTCGCGGGCAGCGAGGTACTCGCGGAGCTTGGCGGTGTACTCGTCGGCCTGCCGGTCGGAGACACCAGCGACGTGCTTGAGGCGCAGGGCGTACCGGTAGAGGAACTCGACGAAGGAGTCCAGGTTCTGGTTCACGATCTCGGCGGTGGGCTCCTCACCCAGGCCGAGCAGGATGACGTACCCGTTGTCGAGGTCCAGGCAGTAGCGCATCAGGTCGGCGTCGGTGGGGCCGCCGAGGGCCAGCACGGTCACGCCGTCGTCCCCGGCGCTGATCGGCACCAGGGTGTACGCGAGCGGGTCGCCCTTCACCTTGACCGTGAACAGCACGTCGACGAAGAGCGGCACGCCCACCTCGGCGAGCAGGCGGGCGTCCTCCTCGGGGATGCCGCTGGCGAGGGCCTCGTCCAGGGGCATCCGGAGGACGCCGTCGGGGCTGAACAGTTCGGCGAGTTCGGCGTATGTGGCCACGTCAGGTCTCCAGTGTCGTCGCGGTGCGGTGGGCCGGTCGCCCTCAGGCGGGGACGCGGCCGGCGGCCTGCAGCAGGCGCCACCAGTCGTCCCGGCTGAGGTCGCGGTCCTCCTCGTCCTGGGCCGTGGACAGGACGAGTTCGTGGAAGCGGGGTCCCGCCACCCACTCGGACAGGAAGACGTCGAGGTTGTCGGCGATCCGGAGCAGCTCGGACCCCTGGTACCAGAGGCCGCCGGGCTCGGGGTGGGCCGCCCAGACGCTGCCGTCCCTGGTGTCGAGCAGCAGCGGCTCCTCGTCGACGAGACCGATGTCCAGGTAGTCCTCGGGGTTGGTGACGCCGGTGGCGATGGCCAGCACCTCGGGCCCCTGGTAAGCGGGGAGACTGGCACTGGAGTGAACGGACGCCCACACGCCGAAGTGGATCCCGTCACTCAGCGACAGCAGTCGGCGGACGTCCCTCGGCAGTTCTCCGGGCAGTTCCTCGATCGGCCTCGCCGGGCCGAACCCGACCGCCGGGAAGTTGCTGCGGTCCTGCCAGACCCGCATCAACTCCGGGAGCAGCAGTTCCATGGTTTCCTCGGCCGGCACCGCTACCACCATTTCCATTTGATCTTGATTTTGATCGGGGTACCGACCGGGACTCTGTGCCGCACCAGATCGAGGGTGACCTGCTGCGTCCCGACGTCCCGGTTGGTTTCGCCGTGCAGCATCCGGAGATTCTTCCACGAGTCGAGACCGCCGAGTTGGAGCTCGTTGACGTGGTCGGCCTGCATGGATTCGACCCGGTCCATGATCGCCTTGTAATCGGGCGAGCCCTTGTGGTTGTCGTGCAGGACCTTGATCAGGGCGCTCTTGTAGGCCTGGGTCATGCCGCTTGCGCGCTGCACCTTGGGCGCGTTGAAGATCTTGCCCTGCTTGCCGAGCCGTCGCAGCGCCATCGCCTTCTGCAGGAACTCCAGCCGCGGCATGCCGTGCCGCCACTCCAGCGTGACGGTGTGCGGCTTCAGGCCGGGTTTGGGGCCGCGGTACTCGGGGCCCTGCTTCTTGCGGATCTCCTCGGCGTTCGACTCCACCTTGAGGAGGCTCTTGAGGGCCTTCTCCAGGTCCGCCTCGTTCTCCTTGTGGTTGAGGGAGGTCCGCTCCAGGCCCTTGGACATGTTCTTCAGGTGCTCGTGCAGCTGGTCCTCCGCCTTGCGGATGACGTCCAGGATCCTGGTCGAGCCGTTGGACACCGCGGTGGCCAGCGGGTCCTGGCCGTGGTGGGCGTTCAGCCGCGCGTGGGCCCGTCCGCTGTGCGGGCCGGCCGCGCCGTGCAGGCGCTCGGCGTGCTCCAGCAGGCGCCGGGCCATCCGGTCGGTCTCGTCGTAGTTGTGGCGGATCTCGCTCACCACGGGCCACCTCCGCCGGTCACCGCGGAGCCGAGCTGCGACTGCTTCGCCCCGTCCAGGCCGGAGCGGCCGACGTCGCCCCAGTCGACGCCCTGCTTCATGCCGAGGGCGTTCTCGCCGAGCTGGAGCACCAGGTCGCCCGCCATGTTGGACAGCGCGTTGACGACCGGCTCCTCGACGATCGCGAGCAACTGCTGGACGATCTGCTGCTCGGCCTCCTTGAGCAGGCGGCGGACGATCACCCGGGTGGCCTGGGTGGCGCCCAGCGCCCCGGCTTCCGACAGGCCGAAGGTGAACGGCGCGGCGGCCTGGGCGGCGATCACCTCGACGGCCAGGGCCACGAGTTGGGCCACTGCGGCGATCTTGGCGCCGGTGATCACCAGGGCGGCGCCGTCCAGCGCGGTGGCGAGCAGCCGACCGGCCTCGCCGAGGCCCTCCAGGTGCTTGTTCGCCACCGAGGTCCAGTGGTTGTTGAAGGCGTCGCTGGCCGGGCCGACGTTCTCCGAGACCAGGCGCGCGACGGCGGCGATGGTGTCGCTGCGCCCGTTGTCGACCTCCTCGGCGAACGCCCGCATGCTGTCGGCGATCTCGCGGAACTCGTCCTCGTCCACGTTCGGCCAGTTGACCCCGATGAGGTCGAGGACCCAGGCGACCTCGTCGGGCAGGACCACTCCCATGACACGCACCCCCCGAGCGTTAGTCAGTTCATCGGACAGTATGGCCAGTCCGCTGTCCGGGCAAGGAATCCGGCGGACCGCGGCCGTGGCTCCGGTTGTCAGTGGCGGGCGGCACAGTGGTGGGTGCACGGGCGGGCGGGAGTTCTTCCTCCCAGGTCAGCGCCGTGCCGTTCATTCTCCGCGCCCGCTTCGCGCAGCGTTCTGACGACCCGTGAGTTCCCCGTGAGTCCCCCGTGAGATCGGAGCAGTCGATGACCACCGAGACGACCAGCGAGGTCCTTCGGCAGCACGCCGAGGACGCGTTCGCCGAGGAGCTGGCCGCCCTCGCCCGGCACGACGACCGGGACCGGCCGGAGCGCTGGCGGCTGTCGCCGTGGGCGGTCGCCACCTACCTGCTGGGCGGCGAGCTCGCCGACGGCACCGTGATCACGCCCAAGTACGTCGGCCCGCGCCGGGTGGTCGAGGTCGCCGTGACCACGCTGGCCACCGACCGGGCGCTGCTGCTGCTCGGCGTGCCCGGCACCGCCAAGACCTGGGTCTCCGAGCACCTCGCGGCGGCGATCTCCGGCGACTCCACACTGCTGGTGCAGGGAACCGCGGGCACGCCGGAGGAGGCCGTCCGCTACGGCTGGAACTACGCCCAACTCCTCGCCCACGGCCCGAGCGAGGACGCGCTGGTGCCGTCCCCGCTGATGCGCGCCATGCGGCACGGGCAGATCGCCCGGGTCGAGGAGCTCACCCGCATCCCGGCGGACGTGCAGGACAGCCTGATCACCATCCTCTCCGAGAAGACCCTGCCCGTCCCCGAGTTGGGCTCCGAGGTGCAGGCGGTGCGCGGCTTCAACGTGATCGCCACCGCCAACGACCGCGACCGCGGCGTCAACGAGCTCTCCTCCGCGCTGCGCCGCCGCTTCAACACCGTGGTGCTGCCGCTGCCCGCGACGCTGGAGGAGGAGGTGGAGATCGTCACCCGCCGGGTCGGCCAGCTCGGCCGCTCCCTCGACCTGCCCGAACTGCCGGGCGGCGCCGAGGAGATCCGCCGGGTGGTGACGGTCTTCCGCGAGCTGCGCTCCGGCCTGACGGCCGACGGGCGGACGAAGGTGAAGACCCCCAGCGGTACGCTCTCCACCGCCGAGGCGATCTCCGTGGTCACCAACGGCCTCGCGCTGGCCGCACACTTCGGCGACGGCGTGCTGCGCGCGGGCGACGTCGCGGACGGCATCGTCGGCGCGGTGGTCCGCGACCCGGTCGCCGACCGCCAGGTGTGGCGCGAGTACGTGGAGGGCGTGGTCCGCGACCGCGACGGCTGGAAGGACTTCTACCGGGCCGCCCGGGAGGTCTCCGCGTGAGCGCCGAGGCCGTGAGCGCCGGGGCGGCGGGCGCCGGGGCCGCGGGCGCCAGGGCGGCGGCTGCGGAGGTGACGCTGCTCGGGGTGCGCCACCACGGTCCCGGCTCGGCCCGCGCGGTGGCCGCCGCGCTGGCCGCCCTGCAGCCGGACGCGGTGCTGATCGAGGGCCCGCCGGAGGCCGACGAGCTGGCCGCGGCCGCCGCCGAGAAGGAGATGGTGCCGCCGGTCGCGCTGCTCGCGCACGTCGCCGACGACCCGGCGCGGGCCGCGTTCTGGCCGTTCGCCGAGTTCTCGCCCGAGTGGGTGGCGCTGCGGCACGCGCTGGACGCCGGCGTGCCCGTCCGGTTCATCGACCTGCCCGCCGCGCAGGGCCTCGCGCTCGGCCCGCGCGGTGGCCGTGACGAGGAGGGCGAAACCGTTGCCGGCGAGGGTGACGCCTCCGGCGTCGACGGTGCGTCGGAAGAGGGGGAGGGGTCGGGAGTGCCGGGGGGCACTTCCCGCCCCGCGCCCGTCGACCCGATCGCCGAACTCGCCGCCGCCGCGGGCCACACCGACCCCGAGGCCTGGTGGGAGGACGCGGTCGAGCACCGCACCCCCGACGGCGACGTGCTCGCCCCGTTCGCGGCCCTCGCCGAGGCGATGGCGGCGCTGCGCGAGCACCACCCGGCCGAGCGGCGCGACCTGGTCCGCGAGGCCGCGATGCGCCAGCAGATCCGGGCCGCCCGCCGGGCCGGGCACCGGCGGATCGCGGTGGTCTGCGGCGCCTGGCACGTCCCGGCGCTCGCCGCGATGCCGACGGTGGCGCACGACCGGGCGCTGCTCGCCGGGCTCCCGAAGAAGCCGAAGGTCGAGCTGACCTGGGTGCCGTGGACGCACCGCAGGCTCTCCCAGCACACCGGCTACGGCGCGGGCATCGACTCGCCCGGCTGGTACCACCACCTGTTCACCGCACCCGGGCAGCCGGTCGCCCGCTGGATGACCAGGGTCGCCGAACTGCTCCGCGCCGAGGACCACCCGGTCTCCTCCGCGCACGTCATCGAGGCCGTCCGGCTCGCCGACTCGCTCGCCGCGATGCGCGGCCGCCCGCTGCCCGGCCTCACCGAGACGCTGGACGCGGTGCGGGCCGTGATGTGCGACGGCTCGGACGTCGCCCTGGCGCTGGTCCGCGAGCGGCTGGTGGTCGGCGACGCGCTCGGCGAGGTCCCCGACGGGGTGCCCGCCGTGCCGCTGCAGCGCGACCTCACCCGCCTGCAGCGCACCCTGCGGCTCAAGCCGGAGGCCGCGGCCCGCGAACTCGTCCTCGACCTGCGCAAGGACCTCGACGTCGAGCGCTCCCGGCTGCTGCACCGGCTGCGGCTGCTCGGCCTGCACTGGGGCCGTCCGGCCCGCGACAGCGTCAACTCCACCGGCACCTTCCGGGAGACCTGGCAGCTCGCCTGGGAGCCCGAGTTCTCCGTCCACCTGGTCGAGGCCGGGCAGTGGGGCACCACCGTGCGCTCCGCCGCCACCGGCAAGGCCGTCGCCGAGGCCGCGAAGGCCGAGCTCACCGCCCTCACCGCGCTCGCCGAACAGTGCCTGCTGGCCGACCTGCCCGACGCGCTGCCCGAGGTGATGCGGGCCCTCGCGGACCGCGCCGCGCTCGACACCGACGCCGGACACCTGGCCGCCGCCCTCCCCGCGCTGGTCCGCACCCTGCGCTACGGCGACGTCCGGGCCACCGACACCAGCGCCCTCACCGCCGTCGCCCACGGCCTCGCCGAACGCCTCAGCATCGCGCTGCCCGCCGCCTGCACCGGCCTCGACGCGGACGGCGCGAACGCCCGCCGCGCCGACCTGGACGCCGTCCACCAGGCGATCGCCCTCCTCGGCGGCGCCACCGCCGACCGCTGGGCCGACACCCTCGCCGCCCTCGCCGCCCGCGAACCGCACGGCGGCCCCGCGACGGGCGTCCCCGGCCTGCTGCGCGGCCGCGCCGTGCGCCTGCTGCTGGACGACGGGCGGCTCGACGCGGAGGAGGCCGGGCGGCGTCTGGGGCTGGTGCTCTCCACCGCCTCCGAGCCGGCCGACGCGGGCGGCTGGGTCGAGGGCTTCGTCTCCGGCGGCGGCGCCCTGCTGCTGCACGACCCCGTCCTGCTCGGCCTGCTCGACGGCTGGCTGTGCGGGGTCTCCCCGGAGGCCTTCACCGACCTGCTGCCGGTACTGCGCCGCACCTTCTCCTCCTTGGAGGCGGGCGTCCGCCACACCATCGGCTCCCGGGTCGCCACCGGCCCGCTCACGGCTCCCGCGGGGGACTCCGCCCCGGACACCCCGCTCGACGAGGAGCGCGCCGACGCGACCACGCCGGTGCTGGCGCTGCTGCTGGGCGTGCGGGTTCCGCAGCCGCGGATCCCGCGCCAGGTGGACCGCCGCGCCACGGCCTGAGGCGCCACGGGTCGGAGCGGCCCGCAGGATCCGCCGCGACGCCGCCCCGACCCTCCCCTGTTCCCCTTCCGCTTCGCGCAGTTCCCCGCGCCCCTGACGGGGCGCGGGAGTTGGGCAGGGCGGTCTTCGACCGGCCCGATGGGCAAGCCAAGGAGTGAGATCACATGACGGTCCGTCAGGACGACGAGCGGATGCGGCGCTGGCGGCTGGTGCTGGGTGGCGACGCGGACGGCACCGGGGTGCGGCTGTCGGGACGGGACGCGGCGATGGACGGGGCGCTGGGGGCGCTGTACCGGGAGGACGGGAAGCGGTCGGCGGGGCTCGGGGGGTCGGCGCCGAAGGTGGCGCGGTGGCTGGGGGACATCCGGGAGTACTTCCCGACCAGCGTGGTGCAGTTGATGCAGCAGGACGCGATCTCCCGCCTGGGCCTGGACCGGCTGCTGCTGGAGCCGGAGATGCTGGCCGCCGTCGAGCCGGACGTGCACCTGGTGGGGACGCTGCTGTCGCTGAAGCACGCGCTGCCGGAGACCACCCGGGAGACCGCCCGGACGGTGGTCGGCAAGGTGGTGGCCGAGCTGGAGCGCCGGCTCGCCGACCGGACGCGCTCGACGGTCGGCGGGGCGCTGGACCGCAGCGCCCGGGTGAACCGCCCCCGGCACCGGGACATCGACTGGGACCGCACGATCCGGGCCAACCTGTCGAAGTACCTGCCGGAGTACCGCACGGTCGTCCCGGAGCGGCTGGTCGGCTACGCGCGGGCGCAGCGGGCGGTGAAGAAGGACGTGATCCTGTGCATCGACCAGTCCGGGTCGATGGCGCCGTCGGTGGTGCACTCGGCGGTGTTCGGCGCGGTGCTGGCCTCGATGCCGAGCCTGGACACCCGGCTGGTGGTGTTCGACACCTCGGTGGTGGACCTGACCGAGCAGCTGAGCGACCCGGTGGACGTGCTGTTCGCGACCCAGCTGGGCGGCGGCACCGACATCAACCGGGCGCTGGCGTACTGCCAGTCGAAGATCAGCCGGCCGTCCGAGACGATCGTGGTGCTGATCAGCGACCTGTACGAGGGCGGCATCCGCAACGAGATGCTGAAGCGGGTCGCGGCGATGAAGGCCGCGGGGGTGCAGTTCATCGCGCTGCTGGCGCTGTCCGACGAGGGCGCCCCGGCGTACGACCACGTGCACGCGCAGGCGCTGGCGGAGCTGGGCGCCCCGGCGTTCGCCTGCACGCCGGACGCGTTCCCGGAGATCATGGCGGCGGCGATCGAGAAGCGCCCGCTGCCGGTGCCGGACCGGCGGTGAGCGACGGGAACCGCGTGCGGTCAAGGGGGGTGCCCGCCACTCGTCCGGGTGAAGTGGTGGTGGCCCTCACCGCTGCGCGCCCCCGCTGGTG
Source organism: Kitasatospora sp. NPDC001540 (assembly GCF_042894345.1). Taxonomy (NCBI): domain Bacteria; kingdom Bacillati; phylum Actinomycetota; class Actinomycetes; order Kitasatosporales; family Streptomycetaceae; genus Kitasatospora; species Kitasatospora sp. NPDC001540. The sequence continues at coordinate 123,847 of NZ_JBIAVO010000012.1, read as the reverse complement.
AGGGGCGCGGACCGGGGCCGTTGTGACGGTTCTCACCAAGGCGGACCCGGTCCCGGGCGAAACAGGCCGGTCGTCCGGGGATAACCTGCCATGCGGACGTGACGCGCGTGTTGATTGACGATGCGCCCGGCAACTGCGTGGGCCGCAAGGCCGTACATCTGCGTACCCGCTCAGTGTCGACGACCCGCAGCGAAGATCCTGCCGTGGCACGCTCGTAGAGACACATTCCGCGACCACGAACAAGGACAAACACGTGGACCTGTTCGAGTACCAGGCGAGGGACCTCTTCGCCAAGCACGGTGTACCCGTGCTTGACGGCGATGTCATCGAGACCGCCGCAGACGCTGCCGCCATCGCGGAGCGCTTCGGCGGCCGAGCCGTCGTCAAGGCTCAGGTGAAGGTGGGTGGCCGAGGCAAGGCCGGTGGCGTGAAGCTCGCGTCCGACCCGCAGGACGCCGTGGCCAAGGCCGAGGCGATCCTCGGCATGGACATCAAGGGCCACACCGTCCACAAGGTCATGCTGGCCCAGACCGCGGACATCAAGGAGGAGTACTACGTCTCCTTCCTGCTCGACCGCACCAACCGCACCTTCCTGGCGATGGCCAGCGTCGAGGGCGGCGTGGAGATCGAGGTCGTGGCCGAGGAGAACCCGGACGCGCTGGCCAAGATCCCGGTCGACGCCAACGAGGGCGTGACCCCGGAGAAGGCCGCCGAGATCGTCGCCGCCGCGAAGTTCCCGGCCGAGATCGCCGACCAGGTCGCCGAGGTCCTGCAGAAGCTCTGGGTCGTCTTCGTCAAGGAGGACGCCCTCCTGGTCGAGGTCAACCCGCTGATCAAGTCCGGCGACGGCAAGATCATCGCCCTGGACGGCAAGGTCTCCCTGGACGAGAACGCCGAGTTCCGCCAGCCCGAGCACGAGGCGCTCGAGGACAAGGCCGCCGCCAACCCGCTCGAGGCGGCGGCGAAGGCCAAGGGCCTGAACTACGTCAAGCTCGACGGCCAGGTCGGCATCATCGGCAACGGCGCGGGCCTCGTCATGAGCACCCTGGACGTCGTCGCGTACGCCGGTGAGAAGCACGGCGGCGTGAAGCCGGCCAACTTCCTCGACATCGGCGGCGGCGCGTCCGCCGAGGTGATGGCGAACGGCCTGGAGATCATCCTGGGCGACGCCGACGTCAAGTCGGTCTTCGTCAACGTCTTCGGCGGCATCACCGCCTGCGACGCGGTCGCCAACGGCATCGTGCAGGCCCTGGCGCTCCTGGAGAGCAAGGGCGAGGCCGTCACCAAGCCGCTGGTCGTCCGCCTGGACGGCAACAACGCGGAGCTCGGCCGCCAGATCCTGACCGACGCCAACCACCCGCTGGTGCAGCAGGTGGACACCATGGACGGCGCCGCTGACCGCGCCGCCGAGCTGGCCAACAAGTAAGGAAGGGACTCGAACAATGGCTATCTTCCTTACCAAGGACAGCAAGGTCATCGTCCAGGGCATGACCGGCTCCGAGGGCATGAAGCACACCCGCCGCATGCTCGCCTCCGGCACCCAGATCGTCGGCGGCGTGAACCCGCGCAAGGCCGGCACCACCGTGGACGTGGACGGCACCGAGGTGCCCGTGTTCGGCACCGTGGTCGAGGCGATCGAGAAGACCGGTGCCGACGTCACCGTCATCTTCGTCCCGCCGGCGTTCACCAAGTCCGCCGTGATCGAGGCGATCGACGCCGAGATCGGCCTCGCCGTGGTCATCACCGAGGGCGTGCCGGTGCACGACACCGCCGCGTTCTGGGCCCACGCCGGCGCCAAGGGCAACAAGACCCGCATCATCGGCCCGAACTGCCCCGGCCTGATCAGCCCCGGACAGTCCAACGCGGGCATCATCCCGGCCAACATCACCGGTCCGGGCAAGATCGGTCTGGTGTCGAAGTCCGGCACCCTGACCTACCAGCTCATGTACGAGCTCCGTGACCTCGGCTTCTCCTCCGCGGTGGGCATCGGTGGCGACCCCGTCATCGGCACCACCCACATCGACGCCCTCAAGGCGTTCCAGGAGGACCCGGAGACCGAGCTCATCGTCATGATCGGCGAGATCGGCGGCGACGCCGAGGAGCGGGCCGCGGCCTACATCGCCGAGCACGTCACCAAGCCGGTCGTCGGCTACGTCGCGGGCTTCACCGCGCCCGAGGGCAAGACCATGGGCCACGCCGGCGCCATCGTCTCCGGCTCCTCCGGCACCGCCCAGGCGAAGAAGGAGGCCCTGGAGGCCGCCGGCGTCAAGGTCGGCAAGACGCCGTCCGAGACCGCCCGCCTGGCCCGCGAGCTGATCGCCGCCGCGCAGTAGGCAAGCAGGCGAGCAGTAGCGCGCAGCTACGCCGCAGGCGCCGCGCACCGTTTCGACGGTGGGCGGCGCCTGCGGCGTTTCCCGGGGCCTCCCGGGCCGCTCGACGGTCAGAGCGGGTCGCAGCGCTCCACGGCCGGGCCGCACGCGGCGGCCGCCCCGGGCGGCAGCGGGTGGTGTTCCTCCGACCGCGGGCGGTGCTCCGGCGGCGGGGCGAACAGCGGACGGCGGGCCGTGAACGGGTCGGCGGGCGGTACGGCCGCCCGGCCCGGCGGGGGCGGCAGCTGCCCCGGCAGGCTCACCAGCCGGGCCGGGACGCCCGGTGTCGGACCGCACCACGGCGTCTGCAGGCCCGGCGCGCCGTACGGGGCCGCCGGACCGGCGCTGCCCGTGCCGACCCCGGTGCAGGCCGTCCCGCGCGAGGGCTCCGGACGCACCAGCTCCGACGGGCCCACCCCCAGCAGGGTCGCCACGATCGCCCCGCCCACCACGACCGTCAGCGCCACCGCCCCACCCGTCACCAGGCCCGTGTGCAGCCTGCTGTCCGCCACCAGCCGCGCCGTGGACGGCAACCTCGGCCCCGGGCAGCCGTGCACCGCCGCCCGGTGCAACAGCTCCGCCAGCCGCTCCGCGAACTCCGGGTCCTCCGGGTCCGCGCCGACCAGCGCCGGAACCTCCCGGGCCAGCGCGGCCCGCGCCGAACGCACCCGGCCCTCGGCCGCCGCCGTGCTCGACTCCACCTCCACCGCGACCCGCTCCACCGGCAGGCCCAGCGTGTCGTGCAGCACCAGCGCCCGCCGCTGCGGCCGCGACAGCCGCAGCAGCGCCTTCACCAGCGCCCGGTCGCGGTGCGTCAGCTTCTGCGGCGGCTCGGGCGGCTCCGGCGCGCCCGCTTCGTCCACCGCGATCCGCCGCCGCGGCCACCGCAGCAGGTGCGCCCGCCGCGGGCCGCCCCGGTGCCACGGCGACAGCGCCAGGTCGAACGCCTCCCCGCGCACCCGCCCCTCCGGGTCCGGGTCGGCCGCGACCTCCGCCCACCGGCGGGCCGCCGAACCCAGCGCCAGGTGCACGCAGTGCACGGCCCGGTGGCGGTGGCCGGTCAGCAGGAAGGTCTGCTGGACCAGCCGGGTGTGCACCAGGGCGGCGAACTCGGCGAAGGAGCCCGGGGCGGGATCGGGCCGGACGGGGGCGGAGACGGGGGCTCTGCCGGGGGTGACGGGTTCGACCGGGTGGACCGGGGGGAGCGGGGGGCCCACGAACTCGGTGGGGGCGGTCGACGCGGGGGGTGCTTCCGGGGTGAGCGCGGCGACCAGGGCGACGGCCTCCTCGCGGGTGCGGACGCCGAGCTTGCGGACCGCCCGGTTGAGGTGGCCGCGGGCGGTGCCGGGGGCGACGCCCAGGTGCCGGGCCATGGCGCGCAGGTCGTCGCCCGCGGCCAGCCGGGCCAGGGCCTGGGCCTCGCGGGGGGCGAGGCGGCGCAGCAGGAGTTCGGCGTCCTCGCGGGCCCGGGGCGAGGTTCCGGCGGTCGTTCCGGTGGTCCGCTCCGGTTCGGCGGTCGAGGGCGAGGTCACCGATCTCCTCCGTGGCAGGTCCGTCCCGGAAAAAGGCACATGTACTGATAATCCGGGACACGGCGAAGGTGCGCGCGTTGACACCCCTCAACGGGTGGCCTTGGCAGCATGAAGGCCATGACGCAGCTGATGGGCCGTCCGATCCTGGGACTGCCGAGCGACTTGGACAGCCGCTCCACCCTCTCCGACCTGCTCACCGGCGTCCGCACCGCGCTGCTCACCCTGTCCCTGATCGCCGTCCCGGTGTTCGGCCTGTGGGTGCTCGCCCCGTACGGGGACGACACGGCGCAGGACGCGGCCCGGGCCGTCTTCGCGTGCTGGCTGCTCGGCCACGGCGCCCCCCTGGCCCGCGGCCCCGGCGCCGCCCCCGTGACCGTCGCGCCGCTGCTGCTCACCGCCGTCACCGCCGTGCTGCTCTCCCGCGCCGGACACCGCCAGGCCCGGCGCGCCCGGGGGCGCGGACGGGTGCGTTGGCGCTCCCCGCTCACGGTGTACGCCGGGTACCTGCTGGTCGCGGCCTTCGCCGTCGCCCAGTGCGCCGACCCGCAGGCCCTGCTGCGCTCCCGGGCCGTCCCCGACCTCGTCGCCGTCGCCCTGCTGGCCGCCGCCGCGCTCGGCCACGGCCTGTGGACCGGACTCGGCCGACCCGCCGCCCTGCCCCGACTGCCGCTGCCGCCCGCCCTCTGGCCCGACGGCGCCCCGGCCGCCCTCGGCCGGGCCCTGGCCGGCTGGCTGCTCGCCCTGACCGCCGGGGGCGGCGCGGTGCTCGCCGCCGCCGTGCTGCTCGGCTCCGCCGGACAGGACGCGCAACGGCTCGGCGGCGGCGCCGCGGGCTGGCTCGGCATGCTGCTGACCTGCCTGACGTTGGTGCCCAACGCGCTGATCTGGGCCGCGAGTTACGCACTCGGAGCGGGCTTCGAGGTCGGCACCGCACAGCACGCCGGACCGCTCGGCACCCGGCTCGGCCCCGCCCCGGACTTCCCGCTGCTCGCCCTGCTCCCCGCCGACCGCGGCCCCGACTGGCACCTGCTCGCCTGCGCGGCGGCCGCCGCCGCGGCCCTCACCGCCGCCCTGCTCATCGGCCGCGCCGCCACCCGCTGGACGCCCGCCCAGACCGCCGTCACCGCCGCCGCCACCGCCCTCGCCGCCGTCCCGCCCGCCCTGCTCACCGCCCACCTCGCGGGCGGCGCGCTCGGCTCCGGCCGGATGTCCCGACTGGGCCCCGTCCCCTGGCAGTTCGCCCTCGCGCAGGCCGCCTGGCTGCTCGCCCTCGCCCTGCCCGGGGCGCTGCTGTGGCGCTGGTGGCTCGGCCGCCACGGCGACGGCGCGGGGCCGGTGCTCCGAGCCCGGATGGGGGCGTACCGGCTGGTGTGCCGACTGGCCGCGTAGCGGGAGGTACACGTCAGCGAGGTCGCGAGGTGGGCGGCGAGTTGACGTCACCTCGCGACCTTGCGGTGGGTGCCTGGTTGCTCGCGCGGTTCCCCGCGCCCCTGTTTTTGTTCACGCGTCCTTGCGGTGGAGGGTGCGCAGGCCCGCGAGGGCGGCGGCCAGGGTCCAGGCGGCCATCAGGAGGAGGCCGGTGGTGTGGCCGTACGGGGTGCCGGGGGTGTCGGCGAGGCGGAGGGCGTACTGGCCGGCGCGGTCGGGGAGGAAGCGGGCGGCCTCGCGGAGGACGGGGACGGCGGTCAGGGCGGTGGTGCCGAGGAAGACGGCGGGGGAGAGCAGGCCCAGGGCGGCGGTCTGGTTGCGCAGGACGGTGGTGAGCGCCAGGCACAGGACGAGCAGCAGCGGGTGGTAGAGCACGCCCGCGACGAGGGCCCGTACGGTGCCGGGGGCGGACAGGTCCAGGCCCACCGTGACGGCGGTCGCGGCGAGTTGGCCGCCGACGGTGGCGAGGCCGACGGCCAGGCCCAGGCCGGTGCCGAGCAGCAGCTTGGCGCGGTAGAACCGCAGCCGGTCCGGGACGGCGGCGAGCGAGGTGGTGAGCGTGCCGGAGGCGTACTCCTGGCCGACCAGCAGGATGCCCAGGCAGACGACCGCGACCTGGCCGAAGTTCAGCCCGTAGTACAGGCCCTCCATCGGGTCGCCGGTCAGCGAGGTGTCGCGGCGGCCGTACGCGGCCTGGACGGCGGCGGTGATGCCCGCGCTGAGCGCCACCGCGAGGAACGGGGTCGTCCACAGCGGGCGCAGCGTGGTGAACTTCGCCCACTCGGCGCGCAGCGGGTGCGTCCGGCGCACCTGCGGCATCGGGGTGCTCATGCCGCCACCGCCCGGTACTCGACGGCGTCCGCGGTCATCCGCATGAAGGCCTCCTCCAGGGAGTCGTGGGTCACCGACAGTTCGACGAGCACCACACGGTGCTCGGCGGCCAGCGCGCCCAGTCGGGCCGGGTCGGCGTCCGGGACGTCGAAGGCGCCGTCGGCGCGGGGCACCGCGTCGGGGTGGGCGGTGGCGAGCAGGGCGGCCAGGGCGGCCAGGGCGGCCGGGTCGACGGCGCGGACCCGGACCCGGCGGCGGCCGTGGTGGGCCAGGAAGTCGACGGTGGAGGTGTCGGCGAGCAGGCGGCCCCGGCCGATCACCACCAGGTGGTCGGCGGTGAGCGCCATCTCCGCCATCAGGTGCGAGGAGACCAGCACCGCCCGTCCCTCGTCCGCGAGGCGGCGCAGCAGGCTCCGGATCCACCGGATGCCCTCCGCGTCCAGACCGTTCACCGGCTCGTCCAGCAGCAGCGCGGCCGGGTCGCCGAGCAGGGCCGCCGCGATGCCCAGGCGCTGGCGCATGCCGAGCGAGAACGTGCGGATCCGGCGGTCGGCGACCTCGGCGAGGCCGACCAGGGCGAGCACCTCCGCGGTGCGGCGGGCGGGCAGGCCGTGCGAGGCGGCGATCCAGCGCAGGTGTCCGGCCGCGGTGCGGCCGGGGTGCACGGCCTGGGCGTCCAGCAGCGCGCCGACCCGCTCCAGCGGGCGGCCGAGGGCGGCGTACGGCCGCCCGTCCACCAGCGCCGTCCCGGACGTCGGCCGGTCCAGCCCCAGCACCGCCCGCAGCGTCGTCGACTTGCCCGCCCCGTTCGGCCCCAGGAAGCCGGTCACCCGACCGGCTTCGACCCGGAACGACAGGCCGTCCACGGCCCGCCGCCCGCCGTACGCCTTGGTCAGGTCGCGGATCTCGATCACGGGAACTCCCTTCCTCCGGTTGCCTGTTCCGAGTCAACCGCCGGGGCCGGGGCCGCCGGATCCCGCCCGCGGGTGGTCCGGCTCCCTCCCGGGAGGGAGGAGGGCGCGGGGGCGGACCGGGCAGGATGGACGGATGCCCGCACTCCTCGCCCCGCTGCTGCGCCCCGTGACGTACACCCGCTGGGTGCACCTGATGATCGGGCTGGTGTTCGCCGGGGTGGTGCTGCTGGTGTACCCGGGGACGGAGGGGGTGTCGACCGGGCGGGCGGTGCTGTGGGCGGTGGCGCTGGACGTGCCGCTGCTGGGCCTGGCGGCGCTGGTGCCGGGGGTGCGGCGCGGGGAGGGCGTACAGGCGCGGCTGCTGCTGGCGCCCGCGCGGGAGGAGGAGATCGGGGTCGCGCCGTCGGCGGGCTGGGCGGACCGGGGGCGGACGGCGTGCTGGCTGGTGGCCCGGGTCGCGCTGGGGGTGGCGCTCGGCGCGGCGACGGTGCTCGCCGTCCGGACGGTAGCGGGCGTCCCGCTGCTCGCGCCGCCGGTGGCGTTCGCCCTGCTGTGGCTGGTGGTGTACGCCGGACGGCTGCAACTCGCGCTGGCTGTACGGTTGTTGGGGCCGTCGGGAGCGGAGCGGCTGGCGGCCGCCGAGGCCCGGGCCGAGCGGCTGCTGGAGCGCAACCGGCTGGCCCGGGAGCTGCACGACTCGATCGGGCACGCGCTGACGGTGACGGTGGTGCAGGCGGGCGCGGCCCGCGAGGTGGCCGATCCGGCGTTCCGGGAACGGGCGTTGGAGGCGATCGAGACCACCGGGCGGCGGGCCCTGGACGACCTGGAGCGGATGCTGGTGCTGCTGCGCGAGAGCCCGGACGCGGCCGCCGCCGAGCAGCCCGGACTGGACCGCGCCGCCGAACTGTTCGCCGCCGCGACGGCGGCCGGCAGCCCCGTCGACGCCCGACTCGACGTCCGCGCCGCCGAGTTGCCCGGCGTGCTGTCCCGCGAGGCGTACCGCATCCTCCAGGAGGGCGTCACCAACGCGCTGCGGCACGCCCCCGGCGCGCCGATCCTGGTCCGCGGCGCGGTGGACGGCGGGGTGCTGGAACTGTCCTGCCGCAACGCCCGTACCGGAAAGGGGAGTTCGCGCAAGGGCGGCGGCAAGGGACTGCGCGGGGTGCGGGAGCGGGCGGTGCTGCTCGGCGGCGAGTGCGAGGCGGGGGAGACGGGTGCGGACGGGGACGGCGGGGCGGACTGGCTGCTGCGGGTGCGGCTGCCGCTACGGTTGGGCCGGTGAGCGTGGTCAAGGTGCTGCTGGTCGACGACGAGGAACTGATCCGCTTCGGCCTGCGCGCCGTCCTGGACGCCCAGCCGGACCTGGAAGTGGTCGGCGAGGCCTCCGACGGCGCCGAGGCGCTCGGCCTGGTCCGCTCGCTGCGCCCCGACGTGGTGCTGATGGACGTCCGGATGCCCGGCCTGGACGGCCTCGCCGCGACCCGGGCCATCCTGCGCGACGCCGGCCGCAGCACCGACCGCGGCACCGGCCGCGGCATCGACCGGGCGCCGAAGATCCTGGTGGTCACCACCTTCGAGGCCGACGACTACGTGTACGAGGCGCTGCGCGCGGGCGCCGACGGCTTCCTGCTCAAGCGCTCCCGCCCGGCGGAGGTCGTCCAGGCCGTCCGGCTGGTCGCGGCGGGCGGGTCGCTGCTGTTCCCGGCCGCGATCCGCCGCCTCGCCGCCGCCCGGGCCGGGCACGCCGCGGACGGCGGCGCGGTGGCCCGGGCGGGCCTGACCGGCCGGGAGGGGGAGGTGCTGCGGCTGATGGCCCGCGGCCTGTCCAACGCGGAGATCGGCGCCCGACTGCACCTGGGCGTGCAGACCGTGAAGACGCACGTCAGCGCGGTGCTCGGCAAGCTCGGCGCCCGCGACCGCACCCAGGCGGTGATCGCCGCCTACGAGTCCGGCTTCGTCACCCCCGCCCCCGAGGGGGCCGCGGACCGGGACTGACCGGCCGGAGCGGGGCTCCGCCGCGGGTCACTCGTCGGAGCCGTCGTAGAGGTTGTCGCTGAGCCAGGAGGGGGCGTCGTACTCCTTGGCGCAGGTGTGCACGGCTTCCTGGGTGATCGAGTTGTTCCGGCAGTCGAGGTAGTCGCGGTAGACGAACTGCACGGTGAAGACGCTCAGCGAGACGACCAGGGCGAGGCCGCCGGTCAGGAGGGCGCTGAGGGCGGCCGGGACCTGGGGGCGGACGGGGCGGGGGGAGAAGGGGTCGGCCGCGGGTTCGGCGGGGGTGCGCAGGACGGTGACGGCGTACCAGATGGCGAGCAGGGCCAGCGGGAAGGCCAGCCAGTACTGGTGGAACAGCGTGGCGAGCAGGGCGGCGAAGCCGGAGAGCAGGGCGTTGCGGGTGGCGCGCTGCGTCGGGTCGGCGGGGTCGAGCTTGGGCGGGGCGGGCTGCTGCCGGCCGGGGTCGGGGCGCTGGCCCCACGGCGGGGGCTGGGGGAGGTCCTCGTCGGGGCGGCCGTCCGGCTGCTGTCCGGTCGGCTGCTGCCCGTCCGTCTGCTGTCCGGTCGCGGGGGGCCGGGGGGTGCGGGGCCGCCACGGCTGGTCGGGCGCGCCGGGCGGAGGGGGCGCGAAGGGGTTGCGCTCGCCGCTGTCCTCGCCGCTGCTCATGGTCTCGGCCGTTTCTGCTCGTCGGGTGGTCCGCCCCGTCGGTGGGGGAGTGGGCGGTCCGGTCAATGATCCCCCAGTCGGTTTCCGGCCGTACGGCACCCTGCCGGGTTGGTGCCGGGCCGCGACGTTTTCCGCCGGGAGATCCCCGTCTCAACTACGCGCGTAGCGTGGCCGGGCGGTTACGGGTGGCCTCCCACCAGCCGTTATCGTGGTGACCGTCGGCAGCTCCCACCGGTTCCTCGGGCACCCGCAGCGCCGCGGCCCCCGGCGATCCACCGCCCGCTCCCGACCTGCCGCCGCCCGTAGTGGCCCCACCGAGGGTGGACGTACCAGCGGGCGACAACCCGACGTACGGAGAATCGCGCCGTGGCTGCCGCTGACGCCCAAGTGTTCCCGCCCCGTACCCCCGGACCGGCCCGGCTGGTGGTGCTGGTCTCCGGCTCCGGCACCAACCTGCAGGCGCTGATCGACGCCGCCGCCGACCCCGCCTACGGCGCGGAGATCGTCGCGGTGGGCGCCGACCGGGACGGCATCGCGGGCATCGAGCGGGCGCGGCGGGCCGGGATCCCGGTCTTCGTCGAGCGGGTCAAGGACCACGCCGACCGGGCCGCCTGGGACGCCGCGCTGACCGCCGCCGTCGCCGCGCACGAACCCGACCTGGTGGTCACCGCCGGGTTCATGAAGATCCTCGGCCCCGCGTTCGTCGCCGCCTTCGCGGGGCGCACCGTCAACACCCACCCCGCCCTGCTGCCCGCCTTCCCGGGGGCGCACGGCGTGCCGGACGCGCTGGCGTACGGGGTGAAGGTCACCGGCTGCACCGTGCACCTGGTGGACGCCGGGGTCGACACCGGGCCGATCATCGCCCAGGGCGTGGTGGAGGTCGTGGACGCCGACCACGCCGACGGCGGCGAGGCGCTGCACGAGCGCATCAAGACTGTCGAGCGCAAGCTGCTCGTCGAGGTCGTGGGCCGGCTGGCCCGCGAAGGACACCGCATCGAGGACCGAAAGGTATGGATTCCGGCATGAGCGCCGCTTCCTCCGGCAACACCCCCGTCTCCGAGAACGTGCGCCCGATCCGGCGCGCGCTGATCAGCGTCTACGACAAGACCGGGCTGGAGGAGCTGGCCCAGGGGCTGCACGCCGCCGGGGTCGCCATCGTCTCCACCGGTTCCACCGCCGGGAAGATCGCCGCCGCGGGCGTCCCGGTCACCGAGGTCTCCGAGCTGACCGGCTTCCCCGAGTGCCTGGACGGCCGGGTCAAGACCCTGCACCCGCGCGTGCACGCCGGTGTGCTGGCCGACCTGCGCCTGGAGTCGCACCGCGCGCAGCTCGCCGAGCTGGGCGTCGAGCCCTTCGACCTGGTCGTGGTGAACCTGTACCCGTTCACCGCCACCGTCGCCTCCGGCGCCACCCCGGACGAGTGCGTCGAGCAGATCGACATCGGCGGCCCGTCCATGGTCCGCGCCGCCGCGAAGAACCACCCCTCGGTGGCCGTCGTGGTCGACCCGGCCCGCTACGCGGACGTGCTGACCGCCGTGCGGGGCGGCGGCTTCGACCTGCTGACCCGCAAGCGCCTGGCCGCCGCCGCGTTCGCGCACACCGCCGCGTACGACGTCGCCGTGGCGAGCTGGTTCGAGGAGTCGGGCTACACCGGGTCCGAGGCCGCGTTCCCGTCCTTCCTCGGCAGCACCTGGGAGCTCGGCAACGTCCTGCGCTACGGCGAGAACCCGCACCAGCAGGCCGCCCTCTACACCGACGGCACCGGCGGCCTGGCGGGCGCCGAGCAGCTGCAGGGCAAGGAGATGTCCTACAACAACTACGTGGACACCGACGCGGCCCGCCGCGCCGCGTACGACCACGAGGGCCCGGCCGTCGCCATCATCAAGCACGCCAACCCGTGCGGCATCGGCACCGGCGCGGACGTCGCCGAGGCGCACCGCAAGGCCCACGCCTGCGACCCGGTCTCCGCGTACGGCGGCGTGATCGCCGTCAACCGCCCGGTGAGCGTCGAGCTGGCCGAGCAGATCGCCCCGATCTTCACCGAGGTCGTCGTCGCCCCCGACTACGAGGACGGCGCCCTGGAGGTGCTGGCCAAGAAGAAGAACCTCCGGGTGCTGCGCGCCCCCGGGGCGCCCGCCGACGCGCTGGAGTCCCGCCGGATCTCCGGCGGCCTGCTGCTCCAGCAGGTCGACCGGGTCGACGCGGCCGGTGACGACCCGTCCACCTGGACGCTGGCCACCGGCGAGGCGCTGTCCGCCGAGGAGCTCGCCGAGCTGTCCTTCGCCTGGCGGGCCTGCCGGGCCGTCAAGTCCAACGCGATCCTGCTCGCCAAGGACGGCGCCTCGGTCGGCGTCGGCATGGGCCAGGTCAACCGGGTCGACTCCTGCAAGCTCGCCGTCGAGCGGGCCGGGGAGCGCGCCCGGGGCTCCTACGCCGCCTCCGACGCGTTCTTCCCGTTCGCCGACGGCCTGGAGATCCTGCTCGCCGCGGGCGTCAAGGCCGTGGTGCAGCCCGGCGGTTCGATCCGCGACGAGGAGGTGGTCGCGGCGGCCGAGAAGGCGGGCGTGACCATGTACCTCACCGGCACCCGGCACTTCTTCCACTGACCGGTCGGCCACGCGCGAGGGCCCCGCACTCCGAACTCGGAGTGCGGGGCCCTCGGGCGTCGCGGCGCGGTTACCTCTTGACCACCAGGGTGCCGGCGGCCCGGTCGTGCCAGCCCTGCAGCTTGCCCGAGTTGTCGAAGAACGGCGACACCCAGACCAGCAGCATGCCGATGAAGCAGACCAGGTAGCCCACCCACGGGATGACGAAGCGGACGAACCCGGCGCCCAGGCCCGGGTGCTGGCCGGTGTTCTCGCGCACCACGCGCAGGCCCAGCGCCATCTTGCCGACGGTCGCGCCCGCCAGGCTGATCAGCAGCCACTCGTAGAGCAGGCTGAACGCGATGATCACCGCGAACATGATGAAGAACGCGGCGACCGCGCTGTTGCTGGCGTCCGCCACGCAGCTGTCGTAGTTCGAGCTGGTGTAGTCGCACTTGTCGGCCTTGTTGGCCAGGCCGACCGCGCCGGCCAGGCCCGCGAACATGGCGATGGTGATGACCACACCGGTGACCAGGGCGTCCAGCAGGCGGGCCAGGAAACGCATGCCCATGGTCGCGACCTGCACGGTGCCCAGGTTCGGGACGTTGATGTAGCCGTTGTTGGCCTGGAGCGTGCCGGGCGCCGGCGGGTAGCCGTAGTTGGCCTGCGGCGGCACCTGCTGCGGGTAGCCGTAGGGCTGCTGCGGCTGCCCCTGCTGCGGGTAGCCGTAGCCCGGGGGCGGCGGCGCCTGCTGCGGGTAGCCGTAGCCGGGCGGCGGGGGCTGCTGGCCGTACGGGTTGTTCGGGTCGGGCGGGTAGCTCAACGGTGCCTCCGGGCAGGAAGGAGCGTGGACGGGACAGGGAAAACGCGGGGACGGGCGGGCAGGGACACCGACCGCGGGGCAGAGTAGCGAACCACTCCGACGGAACGCAGGTCAACGCTCACAGCCGCACCGCCCGTTCAAGGCCGCACGGTGCCCGCCGGACGCCACCGGCGGGACGCCGCAGCAGCGGCGGGCGGGCGCGGGGCGGACGCCCCGACGGCGTTCACGGCCCGGCGGGGGCGCGGTACGACGCGGCGGCAGCCGTGCCGCGGACGCCCTGCGGCCCCGGCTGGTGCGGTTCGCTCACTGTCGTTCTTCCCCCGGCTGTCGTCCCCCGCCGGCGACAGCCCGTCACCAGGGCCCGGCACGGCAGGGATTGCCCCGCCATCGTCGTCCGTACCACGCCGCGCTGTCCAGCCGCCTCCCGCAACCCGGACCGGACCGTGGCGGAACCGCAACGGGCCCGGTACGCTCCGTGGTCCCGCGCCGACCCCCGGTGGCGGTCGGCGGCGCGCGGGTCCGGCAGGCGGTCCGGCGGCGCGGCCCGCACCCCGGATCCGGGAGAATGGGTCCATGACTGCCCAGATTCTCGATGGCAAGGCCACCGCGGCCGCGATCAAGTCCGAACTCGCCGTCCGCGTGGCGGCCCTCAAGGAGCGGGGCGTCGTCCCCGGCCTCGGCACCGTCCTGGTCGGCGACGACCCGGGCAGCCGGTGGTACGTCAACGGCAAGCACCGGGACTGCGCGGAGATCGGCATCGCCTCCATCCAGCGCGAACTGCCCGCCACCGCCACCCAGGAGGACGTCGAGAACGTCGTCCGCGAGCTCAACGCCGACCCGTCCTGCACCGGCTACATCGTCCAACTGCCGCTCCCCAAGGGCCTGGACGCCAACCGCGTGCTCGAACTCATGGACCCGGACAAGGACGCCGACGGCCTGCACCCGACCTCGCTCGGCCGCCTCGTCCTCGGCATCGACGGCCCGCTGCCCTGCACCCCGCTCGGCATCGTCGAGCTGCTGCGCCGCCACGAGGTCGCCATCGACGGCGCCGAGGTCGTCGTGGTCGGCCGCGGCATCACCGTCGGCCGCTCCATCGGCCTGCTGCTCACCCGCCGCAGCGAGAACGCCACCGTGACGCTCTGCCACACCGGCACCCGCGACCTGGCCGCGCACCTGCGCAACGCCGACGTGATCGTCGCCGCCGCCGGCGTCCCGCACCTGGTCAAGCCCGAGGACGTCAAGCCTGGCGCGGCCGTCCTCGACGTCGGCGTCTCGCGCAGCGAGGGCAAGATCGTCGGCGACGTGCACCCCGGCGTCGCCGAGGTGGCCGGCTGGATCTCCCCCAACCCCGGCGGCGTGGGCCCGATGACCCGCGCGATGCTCCTCAACAACATCGTCGAGGCGGCCGAGCGCCGCGCCGGCGTCTGACACCGGTGCCCGGCGTCACGCGGCGCGGCCGTCGCCGCCCACCCGTCACCACCCAGGGCACCCTGCCCCCGGAGGGCTCGGCGGCCGCGCTCGGCCGCGGCCACACCCTGCCGTTGCGGCAGTGGCCGATCACGCTGGTCCTCCTCGTCGCCGCGGCGGGCCTGCTCGTCACCTGGCAGGGCCACTTCCGCCTCGGCCTGCTCGCGGTCGGCGCGGCCCCGCTGCTCGGCGCCCTGCTCAGGCTGGGCCTGCCCGACGTCGGCATGCTCGCCGTCCGCAGCCGGTTCACCGACGTCGCGCTGATGTTCGTGCTCGGCGGCGTGATCGTCCTGCTCACGCTGGTGGCCCAGCCCGACCCGTGGCTGCGGGTGCCGGTGCTGGAGAACATCGGACGGCTCATCGGGCACCCCATGGGGTGACCGGTGGGCGAGGCAGGGGGCGCGGGGAGCCGCGCGCGGCGGCTCTGCCCGCGCCCCTGGCTTCGCGCCCTCCGGCCTTGCGATAGCCTTGCCCAGGTCTCTCGATATCGAGAGATCATCCTCGGCCCCAGCGCGCCGGTGTGCCTGGGGCACCTGGCGATCGCAGGAGAAGGCTGAAATGACTCGCACCCCCGTCAATGTCACCGTCACCGGAGCCGCCGGCCAGATCGGCTACGCGCTGCTGTTCCGCATCGCCTCCGGTCACCTGCTGGGTGCCGACGTCCCCGTGAACCTGCGCCTGCTGGAGATCCCGCAGGGCGTGAAGGCGGCCGAGGGCGTCGCCATGGAGCTGGACGACTGCGCGTTCCCGCTGCTGCGCGACATCACCATCACCGACCAGGCGAACGTCGCCTTCGACGGCGCCAACGTCGCGCTGCTGGTCGGCGCCCGTCCGCGCACCGCGGGCATGGAGCGCGGCGACCTGCTCTCCGCCAACGGCGGCATCTTCGGCCCGCAGGGCAAGGCGATCAACGACAACGCCGCGGACGACATCAAGGTCCTGGTGGTCGGCAACCCGGCCAACACCAACGCCCTGATCGCCCAGCGCAACGCACCGGACGTGCCGGCCGAGCGCTTCACCGCGATGACCCGCCTGGACCACAACCGCGCCGTCGCCCAGCTGGCGAAGAAGGCCGGCGTGACGGTCGAGGACGTCAAGAAGGTCACCATCTGGGGCAACCACTCGGCCACCCAGTACCCGGACCTGTTCCACGCCGAGATCTCCGGCAAGGCCGCCTTCGACGCCGTCGGCGCCGACCAGGAGTGGGTCGAGAACTTCTTCATCCCGAAGGTCGCCAAGCGCGGCGCCGAGATCATCGAGGTCCGCGGCGCCTCCTCGGCCGCCTCGGCCGCGAACGCCGCCATCGACCACGTGTACACCTGGGTCAACGGCACCCCGGCGGGCGACTGGACCTCGATGGGCATCGTCTCGGACGGCTCGTACGGCGTGCCGGAGGGCCTGATCTCCTCCTTCCCGGTCACCACCAAGGACGGCAAGTTCGAGATCGTCCAGGGCCTGGACCTCTCGGAGTTCGACCGCAAGCGGATCGACGCCTCGGTCGGCGAGCTCGCCGAGGAGCGCGACGCGGTCAAGGAGCTCGGCCTCATCTGAGCGCCGCCGCAGGATGGCTGAACGGCCGGGTGCCCTCGGGGCGCCCGGCCGTTGCGCTGCGGGCGCCCTACACTCGGGCCGTGAGCGAAACCCTGCAGGACGCCGCGCTCGTCCTGGTGTTCATCATGTTGGGCGGCCTGTTCAACGTCGCGGAGATCGCGCTGATCTCGCTGCGCGAGGGGCAGATCCGCACCCTGGAGGCGGCGGGGACGCGGCGGGCCTCGCGGGCCGCGCACCTGGCGGCCGACCCGAACCGGTTCCTGGCGGCGGTGCAGGTCGGGGTGACCTGCATGGGCTTCCTGTCGGCGGCCTTCGGCGCGGACACCCTGGCGGGCAAGCTGGCGCCGGTGTTCGTCCGGGCGGGCCTGTCGGAGGGCGTCGCGGACGCGGTGGCGCTGGTCGGCCTGACCCTGGTGATCTCGTACGCCTCGCTGGTGCTGGGCGAGTTGACGCCCAAGCGGATCGGCCTGCAGCGGGCCGAGTCGATCGCGCTGCTGGCCGCGCCGGTGGTGGACGTGATGTCGGTGGTGCTGCGGCCGGTGATCTGGCTGCTGGGGCACTCGACCAACCTGATGGTGCGGCTGCTGGGCGGCGACCCGAGCGCCGGGCGCGGGGTGATGAGCCCGGAGGAGCTGCGCGGCCTGGTCGCCGCCAACACCGAACTCGGCTCGGACGAACGCGAGTTGATCAACGAGGTGTTCGCGGCGGGGGAGCGCCAGCTGCGCGAGGTGATGGTGCCGCGCACCGAGGTGACCTTCCTGGACGGCGACCGCGCGGTGGCCGAGGTCCGGCACGAGACCGACTCCGCGCCGCACTCCCGCTACCCGGTGGTGGACGGCTCGTACGACGCGGTGACCGGCTTCGTGCACGTCCGCGACCTCTACGGGGCGCGTGGCGAACAGGCCGTCCGGGTGCGGGAGTTAGCCCGCCCGGTGAAGCTGCTCCCGGCCACCAAGCGGGTGCTGGAGGCGATGGGCGAGATGCGCCGGGAGGGCCACCACCTGGCGATCGTGGTCGACGAGTACGGCGGCACCGCGGGCATCGTCACCCTGGAGGACCTGGTCGAGGAGGTGGTCGGCGAGATCCGCGACGAGTACGACGCCCAGGACACCACCGCCACCCGGCGGCTGGCGGGCGGCGGCATGGAGATCGACGGGCTGCTGAACCTCCCCGACTTCGCCCAGGAGACCGGGCTGACCCTGCCCGAGGGCCCGTACGAGACGGTCGCCGGGTTCGTGGTGCGCGAGCTGGGGCGGCTGCCGCACAAGGGCGACCAGGTGCTCACCGACACCGGGGCGCGGCTGACCGTGGCCCGCCTCGACGGGCGGCGGATCGAGCGGCTGCGGGTGAGCACCGTCACACCCGCCGACCCGGCGGGCCCGGAGGTTTCCTGACCGACCCCGGGAACTGGAACAATGGCCCCATGGTCAACGCAGCGGTCACCGGTCCCGTGAAGGACCGTCCCCGGGTGCTCTCCGGCATCCAGCCCACCTCGGGCTCCTTCCACCTGGGCAACTACCTCGGCGCGGTGCGCCAGTGGGTCGACCTGCAGGAGGCCAACGACGCCTTCTACATGGTCGTCGACCTGCACGCGATCACCGTCGAGCAGGACCCGGCGGTGCTGCGCCAGAACACCCGGGTCTCCGCCGCCCAGCTGCTCGGCGCGGGCCTGGACCCGGAGCGCTGCACCCTGTTCGTGCAGTCGCAGGTGCCCGAGCACGCGCAGCTGGCCTGGGTGATGAACTGCCTCACCGGCTTCGGCGAGGCCTCCCGGATGACCCAGTTCAAGGACAAGTCGGCCAAGCAGGGCAGCGACCGCACCACGGTCGGCCTGTTCACCTACCCGGTGCTGATGGTCGCCGACGTGCTGCTCTACCAGGCCGACGCGGTGCCGGTCGGCGAGGACCAGCGCCAGCACCTGGAGCTCACCCGCGACCTCGCGGACCGCTTCAACACCCGCTACGGCCGGACCTTCACGGTGCCCGAGCCCTACATCCTCAAGGCCACCGCGAAGATCCAGGACCTGCAGGACCCGGCCGCGAAGATGAGCAAGTCCGCGGCCACCGACAAGGGCCTGGTCAACCTGCTCGACCCGCCGAAGGCGAGCGCCAAGAAGTTCAAGAGCGCCGTCACCGACACCGACACCGTGGTCAGCTACGACGAGGCGGCCAAGCCCGGCGTCTCCAACCTGCTGCGGATCCACTCCGCGCTCAGCGGGCTGTCGATCGACGAACTGGTCGCGCACTTCGAGGGCAAGATGTACGGCGCCCTGAAGACCGAGCTGGCCGACCTGTTCACCGAGTGGGTCACCCCGTTCCAGGCCCGCACCCAGCAGTACCTGGACGACCCGGCCGAACTCGACCGCGTCCTCGCGCTGGGGGCCGAGAAGGCCCGCGCGGTGGCGTCCGAGACGCTCGCCGAGGTGTACGACCGGGTCGGCTTCCTGGCGCCCAAGCGCTGATGCCGACGGCTGCCGCTCCCGGTGGTGACGGCCTCGACGAGGCCGTCACCATCGGCGTGTCCATACACGTCCCGGAGCCGTACGGCAGCCGGCTGCAGGACGCCCGGGCCGGGTACGGCGACCCGCTGGCCAGGTCGATACCGACCCACGTCACCCTGCTGCCGCCGACCGAGACCCACCCGGGGCGGCTGTCCGACATCGAGCGCCACCTGCGGGCGGTGGCCGCCGGACAGCGGCCGTTCCGGATGCTGCTGCAGGGCAGCGGCACCTTCCGCCCGGTCTCCCCGGTGGTGTTCGTCCGGGTCGAGGAGGGGGCCCAGGAGTGCCGGGTGCTGGAGGCGGAGGTCCGCTCCGGCCCGCTGGCCCGCGAGCTGGCCTTCCCCTACCACCCGCACGTCACCGTCGCGCACGGCCTGTCCGAGGCGGACCTGGACGTGGCGTACGAGCGCTCCAAGGGTTTCCGGGCGGTCTTCGAGGTCACCGAGTTCGTGCTGTCGCGATTCGGGGCGGACGAGGTCTGGCGCCCCCGGTCGGCGTTCCGCTTCGGCGGCGCCTGACCGTTCACCTGCGGGTTCTGGCAGTTGACTGGGAATTGTCCGGTTTTGCTTCGTCTGCGATTCCACTGTTGTTAGCGTCGCCGTGGTTCCGGCGGGCTCAGGAGTGACATGGCGACCAGGCAGGCAGTTCCCCGATCCGTTCGGCAGGCGGTCGGCCGGGCCATGCGCCGGTGCGGACTGCTGTCCCCGCCCCCGCCGCCCGCCCCGGTCGACCCGCAGCGCCTGCGCGAGGACGAACTGGCCGGGGCCCACCCCGCGCTGGTGCGCCACCGCGGCCGGTTGGCCGAGGTCCCCGACGACCTGCTCGACCCGCGGGCCAGGGAGGCCAACCTGGCCGCCGTGGCCGAGGCGCTGGACGCCGCGGGCGTCCGCTACCTGCTGATCCCCGACCGCGGCACCCGCCACCGCCTGGGCGTGCCGCCGGGGTGGCGCGCGGCCGCGCTGGCCGCCGTCGCCGAGGCCTTCCGGGGAACTCCCGGGTACGCCGCGATGCTCGGCCACGGCCGGGTGCACGGCACCGTCCTCGCCGAGTTCCTCCCGGGTGCCGTCGCCGAGCACGAGGCGCCCCCGCCGCCGCCCCGGACCCCCGAGGGCGAGGAGCCGCCCCCGCCGCCCCCGGCCCCGGAGCCGGTCAAGGGCGTGCGCCTGTACCGGCCGGTGGTGACGAGCGGCCGCACCCTGTACTACGGCGAGGAGCACGGCTGCGACCTGGAGTTCTGGGACGCCGCGGAGGCCTCCACCGGAGGCGTCGCCTCGATCGGTGAGACCCCGTACGGGTGGTGGCTGCCGTCGATGGAGGCGGCCGGCACCGTCCGGGTCGGCGAGCGCGACTACCCCGTCGCCGAGGCGTTCCTGCACCACCTGCCGGAGGACGTCCGCTTCCCGGTGGACGCCGTGTTCACCTGGGTCGACGACGGCGACCCGGCCTGGCGGCGCCGCCGCGCCGCGGCCCGCGCCCGACTGCTCGGCGACGGCGGGCCCGCCGAGCGCGACGACGACGACCACCGCTACCGCAACCGCGACGAACTGCGCTACGCCCTGCGCTCGATCGCCATGTACGCCCCGTGGATCCGCCGGATCTTCCTGGTCACCGACGACCAGGTGCCGCACTGGCTGGACACCGGGGTGCCCGGGCTGACCGTCGTCCCGCACCGGGACGTGCCGCCCGGGGGGCCGGTGTTCAACTCGCACGCCATCGAGACCGGGCCGCACCGCGTCCCCGGCCTGGCCGAGCACTTCCTGTACTTCAACGACGACATGTTCCTGGGCCGTCCGGTCCGTCCCGAGGACTTCTTCCTCGGCAACGGCCGGCCGAAGGCGTGCCGGGACAGCAGGGTCGTCCCGCCGTCCGGGGCGCCCGGCCGGCCCGACGTGTACACCGCCTCGCAGCAGAACACCCGGCGGCTGCTGGAGGACGCCCACGGCCGCTCCTTCACCCGCGTGCTCGCCCA
Source organism: Kitasatospora sp. NPDC001540 (assembly GCF_042894345.1). Taxonomy (NCBI): domain Bacteria; kingdom Bacillati; phylum Actinomycetota; class Actinomycetes; order Kitasatosporales; family Streptomycetaceae; genus Kitasatospora; species Kitasatospora sp. NPDC001540. Next base: position 103,217 of record NZ_JBIAVO010000012.1, on the reverse strand, counting down.
CGTGCCGTACCCGCTGCGGCGCAGCCTGCTGCAGGCGTCCGAGCGGTGCCGGGGCGCGGAGCTGGCCGCCACCGGCCGCTCGGCCTTCCGGGCCGCCACCGACGTCGCCCCCGTCACCCTGGCGCTCTACCACGCCCAGCTGTCCGGCGGCGCCGTCGACGGCGCGCTGCGGCACCGCTACCTGGCGGTCGACCGGGCCGACGGCCGGGACCGGCTGGAGCGGCTGCTCGCCGACCGCGACCACGACGCGTTCTGCCTGGCGGACGGGGCCGGCGACGGCAGCCCCGTCGAGGAGCAGGACCGGGCGGTGGCGGCGTTCCTCGACGCGTACTCCCCGGTGCCCGGACCCTTCGAGCGGCCCGGCCAGGGCTCAGCCGCCGGCGCCGAGGGCGAGCATCCGGTCGACCGCGCGGGCGGCGGCCCCGCCGTCGTCCAGGGGGCAGAACCGCTCCCGGAACCGTCGGCGGGCGTCCCGGTGCCGCGCCTGGTCGAGGTCCCGTAGCGCCGCCACCAGCCGCTCGGAGCAGGACAGCAGCGGGCCGGGCGCCCAGCGCTCGAAGTCGAAGGTGAAGCCGCGCAGGGTGTCCCGGTAGTGCGCCAGGTCGTAGGTGAAGAACAGCATCGGGCGGTCGGTCAGCGCGAAGTCGAACATCACCGAGGAGTAGTCGGTGACCAGCACGTCCGCGACCAGCAGCAGGTCCTGCACGTCCGGGTAGTCGGCGACGTCGCGGACGAAGCCGTCGTCCGGCAGCGCCCCGCCGACGTGCACGTGCGGGCGCAGCAGCAGCACGTGGTCGCGGCCCAGCGCGGCCCGGGCGGCGGCCAGGTCGAGCCGCAGGTCGAGGGCGTGCCGCCCGCCCGGGCCGGGCCGGTCGTCGCGCCAGGTCGGGGCGTACAGCACCACCCGGCGGCCGGGGGGCAGCCGGAGCCGGCGGCGGACCGCGGCGGCCTCGGCCGGGTCCGGGCGGGCCAGCCGGTCGTTGCGCGGGTAGCCGGCTTCCAGCACCTCGCCCCGGTACCGGAAGGAGTCGCGCAGCTCCGGGGTGGCGAAGGGGCTGGGCGACACCAGCAGGCTCCACTGCCGCACCTCGTGCTCCAGCCGCCGCAGGTACCCGTCGTCGGCGGCCCAGCCGGGCGGCAGCCGGTGCGCGATCCGCTTCAGCGGGGTGCCGTGCCACAGCTGGACCACCACCTGGCCCTCGCGGCGGCGCAGGAACTCGGGGAAGTGCGTGTTGCCGACCAGGTAGCGGCAGGTGGCCAGGGCCTCGTACCACTCGGGGCTCCACTGGCGCACCGCGCGGACGCCCGGCGGGGGCTGCTCCTGGGCGTCCTCGACCGTCCACAGGTGTTCCAGGGCGGTGCCGCGGCGGACGAGCTCGGCGTGTACGGCGCGCGGGTTGCAGGCGTACCCGCGGCCGCCGAACACGTCGTACAGCACCGCTTCGCGCAGCGGCCGTCGGCGGGCGGCCGGGTAGGCGACGGTGCGCAGCCGGTGCTGGCGGTACGCGCTCCGTTCGGCGGCGGACAGGACCGGGAGGCTGTCCACGATCAGGGTGTCGTGCCAGCGGCGCTGGAGCAGGAAGGACTTGCCGCCCACCGCGGCCCGGGCGGGCAGCAGCGGGAGCACCGAGGGGTGCAGCCGCACCGGCCGCCCCTCGCCGTCCGGGCCGGACGGCCGCAGCAGGGCCTCCCAGACGCCCTTGGCGAGCGGCCGGGGCGTGCCGTCCGGCCCGGGGGGCGCGAGCGGCAGCCGGGCGGTGAACCGGCCGTCCGCGGCCGGGTGGACGGGCGCGCGGCGCTCGCGGCCGTCGCCGGTGTGCCGCAGGACCAGTTCCAGCGGGTGGTCCGCGGCCCCGGGGAACTCGCCGGACAGCTCGAAGGCGGCGTCGGCGGGGGAGATCCGGTCGACCCGCGGTTCGGCGGACCGTACGTGGAACTGCAGCCTGTCGTCGGCGAGTTGCTTGGCCTGCAGGGTCAGTTCCCCGTCGGGGAGCGGGAGTTGGCTGGGGATGCCGGGCGGTCGCCGCAGCAGCAGCGGGACGGGCCCGCCGGGCAGTTCCAGCGCGGCGTCCCAGTGCCCGGGGGAGGGGCGCGGGACGGTGCCGACCACGGCGGTGAACTCGTTCCCCCGCCAACGGGCCTGGGTCTGGATCAGTTCTCCGGTGTCGCGGTGCCGCAGCACCAGCGGCCCGTCGGCGCCGTCGGCCGCGGTGCCGCGCAGTTCGAAGCCGTCGGGGCGGGCCAGGCAGGAGGTGACCTGGGCGGTCGGCCGGTGCGCGGTCAGGTGCAGGGCGCCGTCGGCGGTCGAGGCGGCCAGGTGGACGCCGGTGGCGCTCCAGCCGGCCGGCGGGTACTCGCCGCCGCCGCACCAGTACGGGGTGAGCGGAGCGCGGGCCAGGAGCCGGCCGCAGGCGACGGCGGCCTCGACCCGCCAGGTGGTGCCCGCCCGGCCGGGGCGCGGGCGCAGCGCGGCGGGGTCGAGGACGGCGGTGAAGCCGGTCCAGTCGAGGCCGTGCCGGGTCTGCGTGCTGTCGTCGGTGGCCTCGGGGAGGTAGCGGGGGGTGGTGCGCAGTCTGACGGCGCGCCGGGAGCCGTCGAGGGGGCGCAGTTCCAGGACGATCCGGATCTGGTCGGGCCGCTCCCCGGGGTGGCCGGCCAGTCGGCCCTCGCCGTGCAGCACCAGGACGCCGCCGTCCCAGGCGGCGTGGCGCAAGGTGGCGAGGGCGGCGGGGAGGGGCATTTGCGATATCCCAGCGCAGGGGTCCGGGAAATGTCAATTCCACCCACTCCGCAGAGAGTGGGTGGAATTGAAATAATTTTACATTACTTACCTATTTTGAATGGTTCATTCGGTCGGGGCGACGGAGCCCTGCCCGCCCTCGGCCAGCAGCGCGTCCACCACCCGGGCCGAGGCCCGGCCGTCGTCCAGGTCCGCGTACGCCTCGCGGAAGGCCGCGTACTTGTCCGCGTACTCGACGGCGATCCTGGACACGTCGCCGAGCGCCGCGACGACCTCGGCGGAGGTGCGCAGCAGCGGACCGGGCGCCTGGGCCTCGAAGTCGAGGCTGAAACCGCGCAGGTTGTCGCGGTAGTGCTCCAGGTCGTAGGCGAAGAACAGCACCGGCCGACCGGTGTTCACGAAGTCGAACACCGAGGCGGAGTAGTCGGTCACCAGCACGTCGGCGATCAGCAGCAGCTCCGCCGTGTCGGGGTAGGTGCTGACGTCCCACACGTAGCCGTTCCCGGCCTCGGCGATCTGCCCGCGCACCACCTCGTGGCTGCGCACCAGCAGCACCTGGTCCTCGCCCAGCGCGGCGCGGGCCGCCTCCAGGTCGAGCTGCAGGTTGAACTGGTAGCCGCCGTCGGGCAGTCGGCGGTCCTCCCGGAAGGTCGGCGCGTACAGCACGACCTGCTTGCCCTCGGGCAGGCCCAGCTGCTCGCGCACCCGCTCGGCGGTCTTCTCCCGGTCGGCGGCGAACAGCAGGTCGTTGCGCGGGGCGCCGCTCTCCAGCACCTTGCCCTCGTACCCGAAGGCGCGCCGCAGCACCGGCACCGACCAGCGGTTGCCCGCGGTCAGCAGGCTCCACTGCGGCACCTCCTCCTTGAGGTGCTCCAGGTACCCGGAGTCGGTGAACCAGACCTTCTCGAAGTCGGTGCCGATCCGCTTCAGCGGCACGCCCTGCCAGGTCTGCAGGACGACCTGGCCGGGGCGGCGGCGGAAGTACGTGGGCAGGTGGGTGGAGGTCACGACGTACTTCGCGGTGGCCAGCGCCTCGAACCACTCGGGGGAGCGGTGCCGGACGCACTCGGCGGTCTGCGGCAGCTCGGCCTGCAGGTCGTCGGAGGTCCACAGGTGGCGCAGCGGCAGGCCGCGGCGGACCAGCTCCTCGTGCACGGCCCGCGGCGAGTCGCCGTACAGGCCGCCGTCGACGGTCCACCAGTCCTCCCGCACGGTGTGGTACAGCACCGTGTCGGTCAGCGGGGCGTCCGAGCGGTCGGCGTAGGCGAGCCGCAGCTGCCGCTGCCGGTAGCCGCTGCGCTCGGCGGAGGACAGCGGGTCGTGCGACTCCAGCGTGAGGGTGTCGAACAGGCGGCGCTCCAGGTCGACCTTCTTGCCGCGGGCCTCGACCTCCAGCGGCAGCGTGTCGAACGTCCGGTGGGAGAGCACCGCGGCGGGCCACAGGCTGTCGATCGGGGCGTCGGCCGGGCGGAACAGCACCGTCCAGGTGCCCTTGTGCAGCGGCACCCGCCCGGCGAAGGACGCGGTCGGGACGGCGGGCAGCGCGGCCCGGAACCGTCCGTCGGCGATCTCCATCGGGTAGGCGTGCTCCTCCTGGCGCTTGGGGTGCCGGATCACCAGCTCGTAGCGGTGGGTGCCGGGCAGCGGGAAGGAGCCGCTGAGCACGAAGCCCTCGCCGTCGGTGGCGCGCGCCACCTCCTCGATCACCGGCTGCAGCACCTGGTCGCACAGCTGCAGGTAGCCGGACGGGGAGGGCTTGGCGTACAGCGCGCGGCCGTCGCCGGGCAGCGGCGCGTGCAGCTGGACCGGGGCGGCCCGGTCGTCCAGCACCACGGGCAGCGTGCTGCCGTCGGTGAGCTTCAGCTCCAGGTCCCAGCGGTCCCGGGTGCGCTCCTCGGCGGTCGGGTCGAGGGCGTCCCAGGCCTCCCGGACGGCGGCCAGCTCGGACAGCCGCACCCGCGCGGCGAACGGCAGGTCGCGCCCGGCCGGGGTGCCGAGCTCCAGCTCGGCGAACAGCTCGCGGTCGGACTCGACGTGCTTGAGCCTCAGCTCGGCGCCCGCCAGGTCGGGGCCGGAGCGGACCAGGCCGCGCAGCTCCAGGGTGCCGTCCTGCACCGAGGCCGCGACCGCGCGGGCGCGCACCCGCTCCACCCGCAGCAGCAGGTGCCCGTCGCGCGACCAGGGCACGATCCGGACGTCGTCCTCGACCCAGTGCACCGGCGGGTACTCGTTGCGGTCGTGCCAGCCGACCGACACCCGGCCCTTGTACACGCCGCCCTTGCCGACCCCGGCCACCAGCACCCGCCAGGAGCCGTCCTTCCACGCCCCGCGGGACTTCAGCCGCTGCGGGTCGATGGACGCGCTGAAGCCCGCCCAGTCGCAGCTGTACAGGTCGTGCGGGGAGCTGGCGGTGGCCTCCGGGGAGTACTGCGCCTTGGTCTGCACGGCCACCACGCCGCGGCCCTTGGCCTCGCGCAGGACCAGCGCCTTGACCATGTCGTGCTTGTGCTCGGCGCCCAGGTGCTCGGGGAAGGCGTGGCCGCTGAGCCTCAGCTTGCCGCCCTCCCAGCGGGCCTCGTACAGCCGCGAGCGCATCACCAGGGCGTTCTTCAGCCGCAGCACGTCCGCCGGGACGCTCTTGCGGCCGCCGCGCAGGAACGGGTAGTCGGCGTACGGGCGGAGCAGGCCGCGGGCCGGGGCGGCGCCGTTGCTGTCCTTCTCGAAGCGGAGCTGCTCGATCAGCTCCTCCAGCCGGTTCTGCAGGGTCAGGTGGTACTTCAGCCGCAGCGGGGCGCGCAGCTTGCGGACCTGCTCGGGCCCGATGGCGCGCAGCAGCCGGCCGACCGACTCCAGGTAGGCGGCGTTGTACTCCGGGTCGTTCTCCAGCACCGAGCCGAAGAACATCGGGATCTCCTCGACGAGGTTGTTCTCGTCGTAGGTGCGCAGGTACTTGCGGAACTTCGGGTCGCTCTGCGCCGAGAGCCACTCCCGGACCAGCTCCATCGACCTGACCCGGTCGATGACGCCCTTCGGGTTGGTCTTCATCTGGGTGATCGACATCTCGCCGACCTCCCGCTCGCGCCAGTGGTAGATCGGCTCGGCGAGCACGTCGACCCGGCGGGCCAGGAAGTGGTGCGGCACGCTGACCGGCGCGTCCTCGTACAGGATGCCCTCGGGGTACAGCACGCCCGCCTCGTCGAAGAAGGAGCGGCGGTAGACCTTGTTCCAGGCGGTGCGGTCGGTGATCAGCGCCGGGATCTCGGTGATGTGGGTGCGCAGCCGGGTCGCCGCGAACGGCTTGCGGTGGCCGCCGGACTGGTAGTGGCCGACCGCGCGGAAGCGCAGCACGTTGCCGGTGCAGAAGTCCGAGCCGGTCTCGTCCAGGGTGCCGATCATCAGCTCGTACGCGGACGGCGGCATGGTGTCGTCGCTGTCCACGAAGGCCAGGAACTCGCTGCCCTCGGAGATGTTCCGGTAGCCGGTGTTGCGGGCCGCCCCCAGGCCCTTGTTCACCTGCTGCACCAGCCGGAACCGGGCGTCCTTGGCGGCGTAGGCCCGCGCGATCTCCGCGCTGGAGTCCTTGGAGCCGTCGTCGACCATGACGCACTCGAAGTCCGCGAAGGTCTGGGCGGCGATGGAGTCCAGGCACTCCTCGAGGTAGCGCTCGACGTTGTAGATCGGAACGACGACGGAGAGACGGGGGGCCATCGGAAGCGCGGTGCCTTTCCTCGGAGGGTGCGGCCGGCGAGTCCGTCGAAACGTGCGAAAGCGGACGGTCACCGGCGGCGATCCTACCCCTCCGGGCTTGCTAGTCTGCGCCAGGCCAGGTCAGGTCGGGAGAGTGAAGAGATGCCGCGGTTCAGTGTGGTGGTGCCGGTGCACGCCGTCGAGGAGTACCTCCCGGCGTGCCTGGAGTCGGTGCTGACACAGTCCTTCGCCGACTTCGAGCTGATCGCGGTGGACGACCGCTCGCCCGACGGCTGCGGCGCCCTCCTGGACGCGGCCGCCGCCCGCGACCCGCGGGTCACCGTCCGCCACCTGCCCGAGAACGTCGGCCTCGGACCGGCCCGCGACGCGGGCGCGGAACTCGCCACCGGCGAGTACCTGCTCTTCCTGGACAGCGACGACACCCTCGTTCCCGGCCTGCTCGCCGAGGTCGACGCCCGGCTGCGCGCCACCGACGACCCCGACCTGCTGGTGTTCGACTACGCCCGCACCTACTGGGACGGCCGGGTGGCCCGCTCCGCCTCCGCCCCGGTCTTCGCCCGGCCCGGTCCCGAGGTGTTCACCCTGGACGAACGGCCCGACCTGCTCGACCTGCTGCAGGTGGCCTGGAACAAGGCGTACCGCCGCGGCTTCCTGACCGACCACGGCCTGTCCTTCCCGCCCGGCTACTACGAGGACACGCCGTTCACCTACCCGGCGCTGCTCGCCGCCGGGCGGATCACCCTGCTCGACGTGGTCGGCGTCCACTACCGGCAGCGCCGCGAGGGCGGCAACATCCTCGCCACCGCCTCCCGCAAGCACTTCGACGTGTTCGCCCAGTACGACCGGGTGTTCGCCTTCCTCGACGCCCGCCCCGACCTGGACCGCTGGCGCCCCGCCGTCTACCGGATGATGCTCGGCCACCTCGCCACCGTGGTCTCCAAGCCCGGCCGCGTCCCGGCCGGGGACCGCCGCGAGTTCTTCCGCCGCGCCGCCGAGCACTGCGCCCGGTACCGCCCCGCCGGCTACCGGCCCGCCCCCGGCCGGGAGGGACTGCGCGGCGAGCTGCTCGCCCACGGCAACTACCTCGGCTTCCAGGGCCTGCGGGTGCTCTCCCGGGCCCGCCGGGCCGTCCGGCGCTGAGCCCCGCCGTCCGGCGCCGGGTCCCCGCCGTCCGGCGCCGGGTCCGGACGGGCGACGCGCCGCCGGACCGCCCGGCTCCGCCCTCGGCGGCCCGGACGGCGGTATACAGCCAGGCGTGGACTTCCTCACCAAGCTGCCCGTGGTCGGCCCGCCGGTCGCCCGCCTGCTGCGCAGCCGCCCCTACCGGGTGTACCTGCTGTTCGACGACGTCCAGGGCAACCGGCTGGCCGGCGCGGTCACCTTCTTCGGGTTCCTGGCGCTGTTCCCGCTGCTCACCGTGGCCCTGGCGATCGCCCTGGCCACCCTCTCCGACGCCCGGGTCCGCCAGCTCCAGGACAAGATCACCGAGCAGCTGCCCGGCCTCGCCGACTCGCTCGACCTGAACGCCATGGTCGCCAACGCGGGCACCGTCGGGCTGGTCTCCGGCGCGCTGCTGCTGGTCTCCGGCCTCGGCTGGGTCGACACCATGCGCGGCGCCGTGCGCGCCGCGTGGCGGCTGCCGGACGACGGCGGCAACCCGGTGCTGGTCAAGGCCCGCGACTGCGTGGTGCTGCTCGGACTCGGCCTGGTCTGCCTGGCCTCGCTGGCCGCCTCCGCGGTCGCCACCACCCTCGCCCACCGGCTCGCCGACGGCCTCGGCCTGGACGGCGGGGCGGCCCGCTGGCTGCTGTCCGCGCTGGGCTTCCTGATCGCGGTCTGCGCCGACCTGCTGCTGTTCGCCTACCTGCTCGGCCCGTTCCCGCGGATCCGCGGCCAGCACCGCCGGGCCCTGCTGGAGGGCGCGCTGATCGGCGCGGTCGGCTTCGAACTGCTGAAGCTGCTGCTCTCCTCGTACCTGGGCTCGGTGGCCGGCCGCAGCCTGTACGGGGCGTTCGGCGTGCCGGTGGCGCTGCTGCTGTGGATCGACTTCGTCGCCCGGCTGCTGATGTACTGCGCGGCCTGGACGGCCCTCGCCGACCCGGAGGAGGCCAGGTCGCGCGCCGTCCGGCAGGCCGAGCGGGCCCTCGAAACCGCTGGGAAGACATCCCCCCCAGCCACTGTCCGGCATCCGGACGAGTGACTATGATCCCGCTCACACCCCGTCCGGCTTCGGCCGCCGACCGCACCCCGCGGCGTTCCGCACGCCCCGGCCCGCACCCAGGAGACCGTGTGTCCGCTCTAGACACCAGCGCCGCTCCCACCGCTCCCGCCACCCCCGACGACGTGCCCGGGTGGTTCTTCCGGGTCGACCAGGAGGTGTTCTCCCACCTGCTGGACCGGCAGACCGCCGCCGGGACCAGCGGCGACCTGCTGGAGATGGGCGCCTACCTGGGCCGCTCGGCGATCCTGCTCGGCAACCACCTGCAGAGCGGCGAGACCTTCACGGTCTGCGACCTGTTCGACCTCGACGCGCCCGACGACGAGAACTCCGCCGAGATGAGCATGTCCTACCGCGACACCCTCACCCGGCGCGCCTTCGAGACCAACTACCGGGCCTTCCACGCCGAGCTCCCGGTGATCGTCCAGGCCCCCACCTCGGTGCTCTCCGACGGCCGGATCGCCGCCGACAGCTGCCGCTTCGTCCACATCGACGCCTCCCACCTGTACGAGCACGTGGCGGGCGACATCCTGGTCGCCCGCGACGCGCTCGCCAAGAACGGCGTCGTCGCCCTCGACGACTACCGCGCCCCGCACACCCCCGGCGTGGCCGCCGCGGTCTGGGAGGCCGTGTTCACCCTCGGGCTGCGGCCGGTGCTGATGACCCCCGAGAAGTTCTACGGCACCTGGGGCGACCCGGAGGCCGTCCGCGCCGACCTGCTGGCCCGGGACTGGCGGGCCGAGGGCTTCCGGCTCGACGAGGAGCACCTCGCCGGGCAGGTCTGCCACCGCCTCGCCTGGGACGAGCCGGAGACGCCCCCGCAGGCCCGCCGACCGCGCTCGCTGTCCCGCCGGGTCGCCCTCGACGTGCTGCCGCCGTTCGCCGCCCGCGCGGTGCGCCGCGCCCTGCGCAACGGACGCAGGGCCGCCTGACGCGCCGCCCGGCCCCGCCCGCTCAGTCCTCCGCGCGGGCGGCGGCCCGGCGGCGCAGCGCCCGCAGCCGCAGCAGTCCCACCGCCGCGACCGCCGCGCACAGCCCCACCGCCGACCAGGTCACCGGGCCCGGCCCGGAGGCCGCCGCGTGCGCCGCCCGCCCGCTGTCCGGACCGGGCGCCGCGCCCGCACTCGTGCCCGCGCCCGCGCCCGCGCTCGGCCCGTCCGCGACCGGCTTCGCGGCGGGCGCCGGGGAGGACTGCTCCGCGCCGCGGTCCTCGGCCAGCACCCCCACCGGCTCGACCTTGCCCGCCGCGGCGAAGCCCCAGTCGAGCAGCGCCGCCGCCTCGTCGTACACCTTCGGGCTCTCCGCCGGGTGCATCACCGTCACCAGCAGCGTCCGCCCGTCGCGTTCGGCCGCGCCGGTGTAGGTCGCGCCCGCGTTGGTGGTGTAGCCGTTCTTCACCCCGATCAGCCCCGGGTACTTGCCCAGCAGCCGGTCGGTGTTGGCGATGCCGAAGCTGCCGCGCTGCCCGGTCTTCTTGTCCACCGCGCCCGGGAACTGCGCCGAGCGGGTCGCGCAGTACGCCCGGAACTCCGGATTGCGCAGGCCCGCCCGGGCGAACAGGGTCAGGTCGTACGCCGAGGTGACCTGCCCGTCCATGTCGTAGCCGTCCGGGCTGACCACGTGGGTGTCCCGGGCCTGCAACTGCTCCGCCCGGGCCTGCATGTCGGCCACCGTCTTCGCCACGCCGCCGTTCATGTTCGCCAGCACGTGCACCGCGTCGTTGCCGGAGGAGAGGAACACCCCGCGCCACAGGTCCTCGACCTTATAGTCCAGGTCCTCCTTGATGCCGACCAGGCTGCTGCCCGCCCCCATCCCCTGCAGCTCCGACCAGGTCACCCGGTGGACGTCCGAGGCGTTGAAGCGGGGCAGCACGGTGTCCGCGAACAGCATCTTCAGGGTCGACGCGGGCGGGAGTTGCGCGTGCGCGTTGAACGAGGCCAGCACCTGACCGCTGCCCGCGTCCGCGACCACCCAGGACTTCCCGGTCAGGTCCTTCGGCAGCGCCGGGGCCCCCGCCGCCACCTGCACCCCCGCCGCGCCCAGCCGCTCCCCGCCGACCACCGCGGACGGCGGCGGCGCGTCCCCCGCCGCGGCGGGTCCGGCGGACAGGACGGGCACCAGCAGCAGGGCGGCAGCGGACGAACCGTGGAGAATCCGGCGGATTATCAGCATTCCGGGAAAGTAACCCGCCCGGGCCCGGCCCCCCTCCGACACGACCGCACGCCACCACGAACGTGTACCGCCCGCTGCTCCGATCGGCGGGCCCCGCATACTGGACGGGCACCCCGTCTGCCGCGAAGGACCCGCCATGAAGCTCAGCCGCCCGGTCTCCTGGTTCCTCACCGCCTTCGGCGTCTGGTCGGTCTTCATCTGGACCACCTTCGTCAAGAACCTCTGGAAGGACTCCGGCGGCCAGGCCTTCGTGAACGGCGACCACTCCCAGCCCACCGCCTTCTTCTGGGTCCACCTGCTGCTCGCCGTCACCTCCCTGCTGCTCGGCCTCGCCATCGGCTGGATCGGCGTCCGCGGCCTGCGCGCCCTGCGCCGCCAGGCGTCCACCGCCACCGCCACCGGCGCCGAGTAACCGCGGCCCGGACGCGGCCGGGGCGGGGCCAATCCGTTTGCGTCCCACCCCCGTTCCGGAGCAGGATTCCCCGCCGGGCGACGATCTCGTACGCCCGCACACCGTCTTCCTGGGGGATCCTTGTCCCGTTCCGTCCCGCCGCGGCTGCTCGCCGCGTGCGCCACGGCCGTCCTCGCCGCGGGCCTGTTCGCCGCGCCCGCCGCGCAGGCCGAACCCGGCCCGGCCGTCACCGGCCCGACCGTCCTGCCCGGCACCTACCTGGACACCGGCCGCACCGACGGCTGCAACGCCACCGGCACGCCCGGCTGGATCGGCATCAGCTACCCCGGCCCCGAGCTGTCCGCGCGCACCACGGCGCCCGCCGCCCGCTTCAAGGTGTGGGACGCCACCGGCGCGAAGGTCCTCGACACCACCGCCGACGCCGACCTCGGCGCCGTCCGGACCTCCGCCGCCGGTCTCCCCGACGGCGCCGGCTACACCTGGCAGGTCTGGCCGCAGTACCGGCCGGGCTCCGGTGAGCCCACCGGGACCTGCCGCTTCGGTGTCGACACCACTCGGCCCGCCGCGCCCACCGTCCACTCGGACGACTTCCCCGACAGCGGCGGCGGCAAGTACGCCGGGCAGCCCGGCACGTTCACCTTCTCCGCCTCCGACACCGGCTCCGGCCTGGCCTGCTTCCGCTACGCGCTGGACGGCACGGCGGGCGTCGGCGGCTGCGACCCGGCCGACCCCGACGTGGTCCTGCCGAACGCCGACGGCACCGCCACCGTGACCCTCAAGCCCGCCGGGTGGGGCACCCACGACCTCCAGGTGCAGGCCGTCGACCACGCGGGCAACGCCACCTATCCGGTTCGCTACGGCTTCTTCGCACCGTCCAACCCCAACCCGCCCAAGGCCCTCGGCGACGTGGACAACGACGGCGTCCCCGACATCCTGCTGCCGGACTCCCGGGGCAACCTGCTGGTGATCAGCGGCGACGCCGCGGGCACCACCCCCACCACCGTCGTCCCCGCCGAGCGCGCCCCGCTCGACGGCGGCTGGAGCGGTCTGCAGGTGGTCCACCGGGGCTGGGGCAACAGCGCACCGGCCGACACGGTCTTCGTCCGCGGCGCCGCCCCCGGCAACAACGGCTACCTCTACATGTACGCCAACCAGGGCGCGTTCCCGATCGGCACGCGCAGCCCCGCCCTGGTCGAGCACGCCAGTTCCTGCAGCGACCTCGCCAACCTCCCGACCGACTGCCCGGACGGGAGCAGCGACACCTACCGGGACGTCCGGCAGCTGGTCGCGTTCGGCTCGATCGACCAGGCCCGGCCCTACGGCCTCAACCTGCTGGACGTCGAGCAGGGCGACCTGTGGCTGCAGCGCGACCCCTCCCGGTTCGGCAGGCCCGCCACCCGCCTGACCACCAGCGGCGCCTGGAACGGCTACGACCTGATCGCCCCCGGCCCCGACGCCGCCGGCAACCTCGCCCTGTGGTCCCGCGAGCAGTCCACCGGCCTGCTGCGCGCGCACGCCGTGCCGAAGCTCGCCGCCGGCGGCTACGACTTCTCCGGCCTCGCCGACCCGGCCGCGGGCACCGTCCTCGGCACCTTCCCGGTCGCCGACTACCCGACCCTCGGCAGCTCCGGCGACCTCGACGGCGACGGGCAGCCCGACCTGTACGCCGTCACCGCCGACCGGCACCTGCTCGCCTACCACGGCGCCGCCGCCCCGAAGGACCGCGGCCCGCTCGCCTGACCGCCACCGGGGCCCGGGGCGTTCCACCGCCCCGGGCCCCGGACGGGGGCCCACCGTCGGGCCCGGCCACTGACAGGCGCATATGCATGCCCTCTTCAAATGGCCGAATCCCGCTGCTAGCCTGCCCGGCACCAACTGTGGGGGAGGGCTTCGGCGTGAGCACCAGTACCACCCTCGACGAGGTGCGCCCGGAGTGGGCGCGGCGCCAGGAGCGGGCACGGCGGCACCGGCGGGCCAAGTCCCGGCTGCGGCTGCCGTTCGCGGTGGCGGCGGCCTGCTGGGCGGTGCTGCTGCTGTGGTGGGCGGCGACGTACCCGGCGTACACCGGGACGGCGCCCGACGGGTCGGCACCGCTGTACGCGGCGGCCGTCCGGGCCGTGCACGCCGGGCCCGCGACGCTGCTGCAGACCGCGGCGGCGGCCTTCGCGCTCGGGTACCTGGTGGCCGCGCTCGCCCGGTTCGGGGTGCGCGGACGCCACAGCGGGCCGGTCGCCCTCGCGCTGGCCGCGCTCCCGCCGACCGCGACCCTGGTGGTCTCGGCCACGCCCGGAGCGGTCGCCACCGTCGCCGCGCTGCTGCTCACCGGGGCGGGGCTGCGGCTGCTGGTCCGGCGGGCCGAGGGCGGCCTGCACCTCGGCGGGCCCGTCCAACGGCTGGATCTGGCCGTGCTGTTCTCGGCCGTCTGCGCCCTCGGGCTGACCGGCACCCGGGGCGCCGGGACGGCGCTGGTCGCGGTCGCGGTGCTGCTGCCGGCCCTGCCCGGGGCGCGGGTGCGCCTGGTGCTGCTGGCCGCGTTCGCGCTCGCGGTGCCGGTCGCGCTCGGCCTGCTCGGCCACCCCGCCGACCGCGGCGGCGACCTGCACACCCTGCGGGCCGCCGACCTGGCCCTGGCCCAGCACCGCGCCCCCACCCCGCTCGGCCCCGCCCTGACCGCCGTCGCCCCGCCCGCGGCCTGGGAGGCGGCGGGCGCCGACTGCTCCGCGAGCGCCGCCCTCACCGGGCCGTGGGACGCCGCCGCGGCCCGCCGCGCGGAGGGCGAACTCACCGCCGCCTGGCGCCGTTTGCTGCGCGACCACCCCGACCGGGTGCTGGACGCCCGGCTCTGCCGGGGGCGGCTCGCCTGGGGCGTCTGGGCGGGCAGCAGCGGCCCGCACGCCGCCACCGAGGTGCCCGGCCCGGCGGCCGGCTCCCGCGGCCTGTGGCACCCCCTGCACGCCGCCGCGAGCTGGAGCCGCACCCTGCTGCGCGCCCCGCAGCTCGACTGGCTGCTGTGGCGCGGCGCCCTGTGGGCCTACCTGGGCCTGGCCGCCGTCGTCCTGTACGCCTGGCGGCACCGGCTGCCCGCCCTCGTCCCGGTGGCGGGCGCGGCCGTCCTCGGCACCCAGCTCGCGCTCACCGCCTCCGCCGCCGACCAGGACTACCGCACCATGGCCGCCGCCCTGTTCCTCGGCCCGCTGCTGCTCACCCTCGCCACCGTCCGCACCCGCCGCCCCGCCTGACCGCGCCCGGCAACGCCGAGGGGCCCGCCCGGAACTCCGGACGGGCCCCTCGGACGGAAGGACTAGAAGCGACGCGTGACGAGCGCGCGCTTCACCTCCTGGATCGCCTTGGTGACCTCGATGCCGCGCGGGCAGGCCTCCGAGCAGTTGAAGGTGGTGCGGCAACGCCACACGCCCTCACGGTCGTTGAGGATCTCCAGGCGCTGCTCGCCGCCCTCGTCGCGCGAGTCGAAGATGAAGCGGTGCGCGTTGACGATCGCCGCCGGGCCGAAGTACTGGCCGTCGTTCCAGAACACCGGGCACGAGGAGGTGCACGCGGCGCACAGGATGCACTTGGTGGTGTCGTCGAAGCGCTCGCGGTCGGCCTGCGTCTGCAGGCGCTCGCGGGTCGGCTCGTTCCCCGAGGTGATCAGGAACGGCATGACGTCCTTGTACGCCTGGAAGAACGGGTCCATGTCCACGATCAGGTCCTTGAGGACCGCCAGGCCCTTGATGGCCTCGATCGTGATCGGCTTCTCCGGGTTGACGTCCTTGATCAGGGTCTTGCACGCCAGCCGGTTGCGCCCGTTGATCCGCATGGCGTCCGAACCGCAGATGCCGTGCGCGCAGGAGCGGCGGTACGTCAGGGTGCCGTCCTGCTCCCACTTGATCTTGTTGAGCGCGTCCAGGACGCGCTCCTTCGGGTCCATCAGGAGCTGGTAGTCCACCCACACCGGCTCCGGGTGCTCCTCCGGGTTGAACCGGCGGATCCGGAAGGTGACGTTGATCAGCTGGACGCTGCCCGACTCGGCCGCGTCCAGCGCGGCGGAGTGCGTCTCGACGGTCGGAGTGGACATCAGTACTTACGCTCCATCGGCTGGTAGCGGGTCTGCACGACCGGCTTGTAGTCGAGGCGGATGGAGGTGGTGCCGTCCTCGGCCACCTCGCGGTACGCCATGGTGTGCTGCATGAACTTCACGTCGTCGCGGGTCGGGAAGTCCTCGCGGTAGTGACCGCCGCGGGACTCCTCGCGGGCCAGCGCGGAGACGACCAGGACCTCGGCCAGGTCGAGCAGGTTGCCCAGCTCGACGGCCTCCAGCAGGTCGGTGTTGTAGCGCGCGCCCTTGTCCGCGATCGAGACGTTCTTGAAGCGCTCCTTGAGCGCCGACACGTCCTCGAGCGCCTGCTGCAGGGTCTTGCCGGTGCGGTAGACGGACACGTTGGTGTCCATCGACTCCTGCAGCTCCTGGCGGATCTTGGCGACCGACTCGGTGCCGGTGGACTCCCGCAGGCCCTCCACCAGCGCCTCGACCAGCGCGCCCGGGTTCTCCGGGAGCGGCACGAAGTCGTGCTTCTCGGCGTACTCGGCGGCGGCGATGCCCGCCCGGCGGCCGAACACGTTGATGTCCAGCAGCGAGTTGGTGCCCAGGCGGTTGGCGCCGTGCACCGACACGCACGCGACCTCGCCCGCGGCGTACAGGCCCGGGACGACGTCGGTGTTGTTCCTCAGGACCTCACCCTCGACGTTGGTCGGGATGCCGCCCATCGCGTAGTGCGCGGTGGGCTGGATCGGGATCGGGTCCGTGTAGGGCTCGATGCCGAGGTAGGTGCGCGCGAACTCGGTGATGTCCGGCAGCTTGGCGTCCAGCTGCTCCGGCGGCAGGTGGGTCAGGTCCAGGTAGACGTGGTCGCCGTCGGGGCCGCAGCCGCGGCCGGCCCGGATCTCCGAGTAGATCGCCCGGGAGCACACGTCACGGGACGCGAGGTCCTTCATGACGGGGGCGTAGCGCTCCATGAAGCGCTCGCCGTCCTTGTTGCGCAGGATGCCGCCCTCGCCGCGGGCGCCCTCGGTGAGCAGGATGCCCATCCGCCAGATGCCCGTCGGGTGGAACTGGAAGAACTCCATGTCCTCCAGCGGCAGGCCCCGGCGCAGTGCCACGGCCTGGCCGTCGCCGGTCAGGGTGTGCGCGTTCGAGGTGACCTTGAACATCTTGCCGGTGCCGCCGGAGGCGAACACCACGGCCTTGGCCTGGAAGACGTGGATCTCGCCGGTGGCGAGCTCGTAGGCCACCACGCCCGCGGTGCGGCCCTCGTTGATCAGCAGGTCGAGGACGTAGAACTCGTTGAAGAACTCGACGCCGTGCTTGACGCAGTTCTGGAACAGCGTCTGCAGGATCATGTGGCCGGTGCGGTCCGCGGCGTAGCAGGACCGGCGGACCGGGGCCTCGCCGTGGTTGCGGGAGTGGCCGCCGAAGCGGCGCTGGTCGATCCGGCCCTGGTCGGTGCGGGAGAAGGGGAGGCCCATCTTCTCCAGGTCGAGGACGGCGTCGATGGCCTCCTTGCACATGATCTCGGCGGCGTCCTGGTCGACCAGGTAGTCACCGCCCTTGACCGTGTCGAAGGTGTGCCACTCCCAGTTGTCCTCCTCGACGTTGGCGAGCGCGGCGCACATGCCGCCCTGCGCCGCGCCGGTGTGGGACCGGGTCGGGTAGAGCTTGGTCAGGACCGCGGTGCGGCTGCGCTGCGTCGACTCGATGGCCGCACGCATGCCGGCGCCGCCGGCTCCGACGATGACGGTGTCGTACTGGTGAATCTGCATGGGGGTCAGTCGCCTCTGGTGGCTCGTCAGATGTTCGGGTCGAAGGTGAAGATCACCAGGGTGCCGAGGAGGACCGTGAAGACGGTCGCGACGCCCAGGAGACCCTTCAGCCACAGACGAGTGGCGTCCTTCTCCGCGTAGTCGTTGATGACGGTGCGCATGCCGTTGGCGCCGTGCAGCATCGCCAGCCACAGCATCAGCAGGTCCCAGCCCTGCCAGAACGGGGAGGCCCAGCGGCCCGCCACGAAGGCGAAGCTGACCCGCGAGACGCCGCCGTCCAGCATCAGGTTGATCAGCAGGTGGCCGAGGACCAGCACCACCAGGACGACACCCGACAGGCGCATGAACAGCCAGGCGAGCATCTCGAAGTTGGTGCGGGTGCGGCGCGGGGTCTTCCTGGTGCGCGTCCGGGCGGGCTCCACCACGAAGGCGTCGGCGGGGTTGCCGGTGCCCAGGCCCTTGCCGGTGTGGGCGTGGACCGAGGTGACCACCAGGTCGTTGGTGTCAGTGGACATCGCGATCAGCCCCCGAACCAGGTGCGAAGGGTGTGCTCAAGGACGGGGTAGAACGAGCCGGCCATCAGGACGACCCAGATGCCCACGACGGTCCACAGCATCTGCTTCTGGTACCTCGGGCCCTTGGCCCAGAAGTCGACCGCCACGACCCGCAGGCCGTTCAGGGCGTGGAACAGGATGGCGGCCACCAGGCCGTACTCCATCAGGTTCACCAGCGGGATCTTGTACGTGGCGATCACCGAGTCGTACGCCTCGGGCGACACCCGCACCAGTGCGGTGTCGAGGACATGTGCGAACAGGAAGAAGAAGATCAGGACGCCGGTGACTCGGTGAGCCACCCAGCTCCACATGCCTTCCCGGCCGCGGTACAGCGTTCCAGCCGGCACGGAAAACCCTCCGGAAGCGGTTCGGGGGCTCGGCCGGCGTCGGTGTCGGTCGGCCCGGCCGGATACGGTCCACCGGCCGCCAGCATCCTATCGACGCGCCATCGACAACCGGCCCCGGGGGCCCCTGGTGTGATCAATCAGGCACGCACGGCCTAATCGGGGCGGGAACTGTGACGCAGGGTGACCACTCGACCGCGCTAAGGTGCGCCTCCCGCTCCCGCCGCCCCGCAGAGAGGCCCGCCGTGCGACCCCTGCCCGCCCTCGCCGCCCTCGCCGCCCTGGCCCTCGCGGCCGGCTGCGCGACCGCCCCGCCCGCCCCCTCGGCGGACACCGCCGCCGCGCCGCCCGGGTTCGGCACCGGCGCGACCCCCGAGTACGACGCCGCCGCGGTGCGCGCCCTCGCCGTCACCGACGCCGAACTCGCCCCCGGCTGGCACGTCACGCTGATGCAGCCCGGCCAGCACGACATCTCCAGCCCCCCGGAGACCGCCGACGTCCCGGCCTGCCAGCCCGTCCTGGACGCGCTCACCCCCTCCAAGGGCGCCGCCGGGCCGCTCGCCGAGGCCGACCTCGACATCGCCCGCGCCGGGGACGGTCCGGCCTCCCTCTACACCGCGATCCTGGCCTTCCGGCCCGGCCGGGCCGCCGCCGTCCACACCGGGCTCGACCGGGTCCTGGACCACTGCCGGGCGTTCGGCTCCACCGCGGGCCGCCACCGGCTCGCCCGGGTCGACACGCCCACCCCCGAAGGAGCCGACGCCGCGACCGCGTTCACCCTCACGGATGAAACCGGCGGCACCACCATCGCCCAGCGCGCCCTGGTCGCCCGCAGCGGCGACGTCCTCGCGGTCTTCACCACCCTCGACGCGACCGGCCGTCCGGCCCCGGAGCCGGACCGGGGCGTGGTGCGGGCGCAACTGGCGAAGCTGAAGGCCCGGTAGGGCCGTGGGGCTCCACCGGGCCTTCGAGGCCTTCGACGGGGGCGGGTTCAGCTCCTGACGGCCACCAGGTGCTCCAGGCGGCTGAGCGCGATCCGCCGCAACTCCTCGGCGGAGACGAGGCGTTCCTCGTCCGGGTCGTTGGCCAGCCGGGTGCGGATGGAGGTCAGCACGGTGTCGAGCATCTCCTCCGGGTCGACCCCGTCGAGGCAGACCACGAAGACGTGCCCGAAGCGGGCCTCGTAGGCGGCGTGGGCGGCGCGCAGCGCGGTGCGCGCGGCCTGGCTGCCGGGGGCGCGCATGCCGAGCAGGGGCTGGGGCATCCAGCTCTCGTCGGCGAGGGCCTCCGCGAGGTCCGCCGGGCGCAGGTCGTAGCTGGCCTCGCTGGCCGCGGCGAGCAGGGACTCGATGTCGGGGTACGGGCGGTGGGCGGTGAGGCGGAGGGCCCAGCGGTGGCTGCCGCAGCAGGCGAGCAGCGCCTCCTCCACCGCACCGGAGTCGGCTTCGTTGAATCGGTGAAGTCCCAGCAGGGACGGCTCCGTCCGCACGTCCAGGCGCTGCGGCGGGATGTCGCTGGCCAGCGGATCCTCCTCGTGAGGGCGGGAAGGGGGAATGCTCCAGAGACGGGGGGTGAACCTGGTGCGACAAGGGCGCCGCGGGTGCGGCAATGCTGCCGCTCGGGGCTGACACAGCTCGGCGGGGCAGCGCCTCCACGGTAGTTGAGCACTCATCAGTTGGGGAGGCGGCGGGCCGATTTCACTCGATCGAGCTATCAAGTTGTGACCCGCCGCCCTCTCCGTTCACGCGGAGCGGATCAACTGACCCGGTGCACCTTGTGGTTGGCGGCCTGGGCGCGGGGCCGCACCACCAGCAGGTCGATGTTCACGTGGGGCGGCCGGGTCACCGCCCAGGAGACGGTGTCGGCGACGTCCTCCGAGGTGAGCGGCTCGGCGACGCCCGCGTACACCGCCTCCGCCTTCTCCCGGTCGCCGCGGAAGCGGGTCAGCGCGAAGCCCTCGGACTTCACCATGCCGGGCGCGATCTCGATCACCCGGACCGGCTCGCCCACGAGTTCGAGGCGCAGGGTCTGCGCCACCGAGTGGACGGCGTGCTTGGCCGCCACGTACCCGCCGCCGCCCTCGTACGCGGCCAGCGCCGCCGTCGAGGACATGATCAGCACGGTGCCGTCGCCGGTGGCGCGCAGCGCGGGCAGCAGCGCCTGGGTGAGGTGCAGCACACCGATCACGTTGACCTCGTACATGGTGCGCCAGTCCGCCGGGTCGCCGTTCTCCACGCTGTCCGCGCCCAGCGCGCCGCCCGCGTTGTTGACCAGGACGTCGACCCGGCCCACCTCGGCCGCGAAGGCGTCCACCGCGGCCCGGTCGGTGACGTCCAGGGTGTGGGCGCGACCGCCGATCTCCTTCGCCAGCGCCTCGATCCGCTCGGTGCGGCGGGCGGTCAGCACCACCTCGAAGCCGTCCGCGGCCAGGCGGCGGGCGGTCGCCGCCCCGATGCCGCTGCTGGCGCCGGTGACCACGGCCACCTTCTGTTCGGTCATGTCGTGCACTCCTCGTGTGTCCGGTCGGTGCACCGATCATCCCAAGGGGTGGGGCGCGGGTGTTGTGAGCAAGCTCCCAGCCGTGGCATCTGTCTGCTCCCGGGGGGCGCGACTACATTGCGTATCCAGCTGACCCGTTAATCAGCGCTAACCCACGTACCGTTCCCCGCGGAGGACACCCATGGCAGCCGAGCCCCGCCGCACCGAGTCGGGTCTGCCGATCGAGCCGGTGTACGGCCCCGAGACCCTGGCCGACTTCGACGCCGCGACCCGCCTCGGCGCGCCCGGGCAGTACCCGTTCACCCGCGGCGTCTACCCGACCATGTACACCGGCAAGCCGTGGACGATGCGCCAGTACGCGGGCTTCGGCACCGCCGCCGAGTCCAACGCCCGCTACAAGCAGCTGATCGCCAACGGCACCATGGGCCTGTCGGTGGCCTTCGACCTGCCGACCCAGATGGGCTACGACTCGGACGCCGCGATCTCGCACGGCGAGGTCGGCAAGGTCGGCGTCGCGGTCGACAGCGTCGAGGACATGAACGTCCTGTTCGGCGGCATCCCGCTCGGCGAGGTCTCCACCTCGATGACCATCAACGCGCCCGGCTCGCTGCTGCTGCTGCTCTACCAGCTGGTCGGCGAGGCCCAGGGCGTGCCGTCGAACCGGCTCACCGGCACCATCCAGAACGACGTGCTCAAGGAGTACATCGCCCGCGGCACGTACATCTTCCCGCCCAAGCCCAGCCTGCGGCTGATCGCCGACGTGTTCCAGTACTGCCGGGCCGAGATCCCCAAGTGGAACACCATCTCCATCTCCGGCTACCACATGGCCGAGGCCGGGGCGAACCCCGCGCAGGAGATCGCCTTCACCCTCGCCAACGGCATCGAGTACGTCCGCACCGCGGTCGCCGCCGGGATGGACGTCGACGACTTCGCGCCCCGGCTCTCCTTCTTCTTCGTCTCCCGCACCACGCTGCTGGAGGAGGTCGCCAAGTTCCGTGCCGCGCGCCGGATCTGGGCCCGCGTCATGAAGGAGGAGTTCGGCGCGAGGAACCCCAAGTCGCAGATGCTGCGCTTCCACACCCAGACCGCGGGCGTCCAGCTCACCGCCCAGCAGCCCGAGGTCAACCTGGTGCGCGTCTCGGTGCAGGCGCTCGCCGCGGTGTTCGGCGGCACGCAGTCGCTGCACACCAACTCCTTCGACGAGGCGATCGCCCTGCCGACCGAGAAGTCCGCCCGGCTCGCGCTGCGCACCCAGCAGGTGCTCGCCTTCGAGACCGACGTCACCGCCACCGTCGACCCGTTCGCGGGCTCGTACGTGGTCGAGGCGATGACGGACGAACTGGAGGCCGCCGCGCTGGAGTTGATGGCCAAGGTCGAGGACATGGGCGGCGCCGTCGCCGCCATCGAACAGGGCTACCAGAAGGGCGAGATCGAGCGCACCGCGTACCGCATCCAGCAGGAGCAGGACTCCGGGGAGCGCACCGTGGTCGGCGTCAACCGCTTCCAGCTCGCCGAGGAGGAGCCCTACGAGCCGCTGCGGGTCGACCCGGCGATCGAGGCCCAGCAGGCCGAGCGGCTGGCCCGGCTGCGCGCCGACCGCGACACCTCGGCGGTCGACCGGGCGCTGTCGCAGCTGCGCAAGGCGGCGGAGGGCACCGACAACGTGCTCTACCCGATGAAGGAGGCCCTGGCGGCCCGGGCCACGGTCGGCGAGGTCTGCGACGCGCTCCGCGGGGTGTGGGGGACGTACGTGCCGGTCGACCGCTTCTGAGCGCGACGCGCCGCGGGGGCGCGGGGCGGGGGAGAAGGTGAGAACGGCGGAGGGGCTGCCGGGAGGTTTTCCCGGCAGCCCCTCCGTTGCGCGGTGGTGACTACTTCTTGATGGTGAAGGACTTGAAGAAGTTCTTGCCCGGGGAGCCCAGGCCGGTGGCCGTGTCGTAGCCGCGGTTCGCGGAGAGGCCGTAGTCGGCGCCGATCTTGTAGAGGCGCACGCGGAGCGAGCCGCTCACGACGCCGAGGTCGACGACGTTGCCGCGCTTGCTGTGGTTGGCGTCGTCGTTGACGTCGTGGAAGGCGCTGGTGCCGGCGCGGTCGTAGAGGGCCGGGTTGGCGAAGCCGAGGGCGCGGCCGCCGCGGGACTGGATGGCGTTGGCGAACATCGCGGCGGTCTCCGGGGCGGAGACCGAGGTGCCGCCGTAGCCGCCCTCGCTGTAGGTGCCGCCGTCGGTGTAGCCGACCAGGGTGGCGGCGACCAGGTCACCGCTCATCGCGATGTCGGGGGTGGCGCGCAGCGGGGTCGCGGACTTGGTGCCGTCGGCCGCGGTCTTCGCGATGTCGTCGGAGACGACGCCCTGCTGGTACCAGGGCTGGGCGAAGTCCTTGGAGACACCGCCGCCGCCGCCGAAGTAGAACTTGCCGGGGAACGGGCTCCAGGACTTCTGGTCGGCGGAGAGCACCGAGCGCAGGTCGCCCATCGAGACCTCGCTGCCGTACTTGCCGGACTTGTCGCCGAGCTGCAGGGCGGTGCCGCCGACCGAGGTGACCCACGGGGAGGCGGACGGCCAGTCGGCCTGGGCCTGGTTGGTGTCGGCCTGGCAGTTGACGCCGGTGGCGGCCGCGCCGGGGGAGCTGTCGCCGCAGTCGCCGGAGGAGAAGGTGAAGCCGATGCCGGTCACCGCGCCGAGCTGGAACACCTGGTTGTCGGCCGCGACCACGGCCGGGTCGATGTCGCCGCCGGTGCCGTGCATGATCTCGCCCCAGGAGTTGGAGACCACGTCGGCCAGGTGCTCGTCGACGACCTTGGCCATCGCGTCGTACAGGTCCTCGTCGTAGCAGGAGTTGCCGCCGACGTAGACGACCTGCGCGTCGGGCGCGAGGCCGTGCACCATCTCGACGTCGAGGGCCTCCTCGCCCGCCCAGCCGGCGGGGCCGCCGCACTCGTCCTGGTGGGTCCACTTGTCCGGGGTGACGTACTCGGTGTACTGGCCCGGTGCGAACGGCTGGTCGCCGTGCAGGGTGGAGAAGTGGTTCGCGTCCTGCTCCATGCTGGACAGGCCGTAGGCGTCGATGATCGCGACCCGGGCGCCCTTGCCGGTGACCTTGGCGTCGCTGACGCCGTACGCCTTGCGCAGCTGGGCCGGGACGTACGAGCAGGGGGCGAAGGGCTCGTTCTTCTCGTAGCCGACCGGGGCGCCCTCGGCGGTCTTGGAGCCGTAGCCGTCCTCGGAGCAGGTCGGCACCTCCGGCAGGGTGGCCGGGGCCTTCTTGTCGGGGGCGGCGAGCCGGGAGGCGGCGGCCGCGCGCTCCTCGGCGGCGCGGACCGAGGTGGCGTCCGAGCTGTTCTTGTGGATCGCGTCGGCCAGGCCGGAGACGGCGAGCACCGAGTCGGCCACCGCGGCGGGGACCTTCGCGTCGGAGGCCGGGGCGCGGTGGGTGCCGTCGGCGGTGCGGTAGTTGTGGAAACCGGTGCCGAAGGCCTTGGCCATCGCGGCGGTGGAGCCGGAGACCTGCACGTAGTGGGCGGTGGAGGCCGAGACGCTCAGGCCCGCGCCGGTCACCCAGTCGGTGACGGCCTTGACCTGCTCGGGGGTGGCGCCGAACTTCGCCCGGACCTGGTCGGCGCCGAGGTACTGGCCGTAGGAGGAGGAGTTCGGGTCGGAGACCGCCTTGGCGAGCGCGGCCAGGCCGCTGGCGTCGCGGCCGGCCAGGTAGATCCGGGCGGTGGCCGGGGCGGCGGCGTCGGCGGTGCCGGCGTCGGCCTGCGGGGTGGCCCACTCGGGGTGGGTGCCGGGCAGGGTCCGGGCGCTGTCGCCCGCCGGGGTGGCGGCGGAGGCCGGGACGGCCGCGCCGAGGGTGGTGAGGATGAGTGCGGCGGCGACGGTGGCCGGAGCGATGCTCTTGGCGAGCTTGTTGCGCGCGATGGGCACGTCGGTCCCCCCTTCTCGTTCGATGGAGCGTCAGCTGCCCCTCGTGAGGGCGTGACGGGGCGCGCCGCGGGCGGAAGACCCCCCACCGCGGCTCGGAAGTTGACTGTGCGAAAGCTGTCTATTCGGACTGATGTACGCCACTCAAGAGCAGGCCCGAAAGCTTTACCCCGGCATGACCCGATCGGGGGGAAACGTTTGGCCGCCGCGCTCCGGGGCCCGCACGGAGCAACCGCCGTGTCCGATCCCCGGTGCAGGTCGTTGCACAGCGCGGAACCCGGAGCCGGAAGGGCGGGGCGAAACGAAATGGCATACCCATCTCAGCGGCCGCTATGCACCCATCCGGTGCGGACTTCTCCGGAAGGCGGGCCAAAACCCCACCACCGGCCTACCCTTGTCAAGGTGAACGATCCCCAGTCGGCAGCCGCCGCCACCGTCACCGCCGCCCGCCCCGTCGCCGACCTGCGCGCCCGGGTGGCGTCGTACCAGGCCGAGTTGATCGAGCTGCGCCGTGACCTCCACCGGCACCCCGAGCTCGGTCGCCAGGAGTTCCGCACCACCCGCCTGCTGCGCGAGCGGCTGGTCGCCGCCGGGCTGGAGCCCCGGGTGCTGCCGGGCGGCACCGGGCTGCTGGTGGACCTCGTTCCGCCGGGCACCGCGCCCGGCACCCCGCTGCTGGCCTTCCGCGCCGACATCGACGCGCTGCCGATCGACGACGCCAAGCAGGACGTGCCGTACCGCTCCACGCTCCCCGGCCGGGCGCACGCCTGCGGGCACGACGTGCACACGGCGGTGGTGCTCGGCACCGGACTGGTGCTGGCCCAGGCGCTGGCCGCGGGCGAGCTGGCCCGCCCGGTGCGGCTGATCTTCCAGCCCGCCGAGGAGATGATGCCCGGCGGCGCGCTGGACGTGATCGCGGCGGGCGGCATGGAGGGCGTCGGCCGGATCTTCGCCGTGCACTGCGACCCCAAGGTGCCGGTCGGCCGGATCGCGCTGAAGACCGGGGCGATCACCTCGGCCTGCGACAAGGTGCGGATCGCGCTGGACGGCCCGGGCGGGCACACCGCCCGCCCGCACCTGACCACCGACCTGGTGAACGCGATCGCCAAGCTGGCCGCCGAACTGCCCGCCGCGTTCTCCCGCCGGATGGACCCGCGCTGGGGCGTCTCGCTGGTGTGGGGGCGGATCGCGGCCGGGTCCGCGCCGAACGTGATCCCGCTGCACGCCGAGCTGGAGGGCACCGTCCGCTGCCTGGAGCTGGCGGGCTGGCGGGAGGCGCCCGAGGTGCTGGAGGAGCTGGTCGCGCACCTCGCCGAGACGTACCGCGCCAAGTGGACGCTGGACTACCACCGGGGCGTCCCGCCGGTGGTCAACGAGGCCTCCTCGATCGAGCAGTTGGAGACCGCGATGAACGCCCGGTTCGCCGAGGGGCGCGGCCCGGTGGTCGAGCCGACCGAGCAGAGCCTCGGCGGCGAGGACTTCTCCTGGTACCTGGAGCACGCCCCCGGCGCGCTGGCCCGGCTCGGCGTGCGCGGCCCGCACGAGAAGGACGCGCGCGACCTCCACCAGGGCGACTTCGACGCCGACGAGCGGTCGATCGCCGTCGGCGTGGAGCTGTTCGCCTCGCTCGCCCTGGAGCACGCCCGGACCTGAGCCCGGTGCGGACCGGTCCGAACCGGGACGAATGCCGGAGTCCCTCCCCCCGGAGGGCCGCTGCGTGGTCGAATCGTCGGCGCAACGATCACCCAGGGGAGGGACCGAACCATGCGCAGCACCCGCCGCGGACTCCTGTTCGCCGCCGGAGCGGCCGGAGCCACCGCCGCCGGACTGGCCGCCCCGGCCGCGGACGCCGCCGACGCCCCGGCCGCGCCGCCGGTCGACTGGATCAGCGTCAAGGCGCACGGGGCGAAGGGCGACGCCGCCACCGACGACTGGCAGGCGATCACCGACGCCGTCGCGGCCTGCCCGCCCGGCGGGGTGGTGTACTTCCCGGCCGGGCAGTACGTGGTCACCAGGACGCTGTCGGTGCCCGCCCACGTCACGCTGGCGGGCACCACCGGCAGCCGCTGGTTCGGCTACCTGCCGAAGAACGCCCAGGGCAACCCGGTGCCGCCGGTGTTCATCAAGCCGCTGTGGGGCGGCTTCACCGGCTCCGCGCTGATCGAACTGACCGGCCACGGCGCCCGCCTGCGCGACCTGGTGCTGGCCTCCGGCCGCGCCACCAGCACCACCGGGGGGAACGTCGACGGCCTGGTCGCCAGGGGCCAGGTCAAGGCCGTCCGGCTGCAGAACGTCGGCATCTTCAACTTCCAGGGCTACGGCGTGCACACCGACAGCACCGCCGACGGCTTCCCCGGCGGCTGGGAGGTCTCCCACCTGAGCCTGGAGGCCAACAAGCTCGGCGGCTGGCGCTCGGAGAACACCGGCGGGGCGGCCTTCTCCTTCGCCGACTCGGTGCTCGACTCCTGCGAGGCCGGCGCCAACGGCGGCGACGCCTGGTCCTTCGACGGCATCGGCGCCACCGGCTTCGTCGGAGTCCGGGCCACCTGGAACGAGGGCAACGGCTTCCACCTGACCGGCAAGTGCGGAACGGTCGGCTTCACCGAGTGCCAGACCGACCGCAACCGCCGCAACGGCTGGCTGGTCGAGAGCGCCCAGAACGACCCCACCCGCGCGCCCGCCCCGCACGTCGTCACCCTGACCGGCTGCCAGGCCAGCCGCGACGGCCGCAACGACAACGCCAACCCCGGCGGCTACGCGGGCTTCCGGATCACCGCCCCGGAGGGCGGCGCCGCCCTCCCGGTCGCGCTGACCGGCTGCGCCACCCACGTCTCCGGCGACGACGTGCCCGGCGGCCTGCTCGCCCCCGACTACGGGGTGTACGCCGACCGCGCGCTGCGGGTGCTGCTCACCGGCTGCGTGCTGGTCGGCACGGTGGCCAGCGTGCGCGACGACGCGGGCGCGGTGGTGGACACCGGCACCACCATGCACAACCGCACCACCAAGGACGGCGTGTCCTACGACGTCCCCTCGCCCGCGGTCACCCCGGTCGGCAACGCCCCGCAGCCCGCCGACTCGGGCTACGGCACCTGGTCCTTCGACCCGGCCGTCGCGAGCGACCAGAGCACCCGGCTGACCTCGGGCAACGTCTACCTGGTGCGGGTGGAGACGCACCAGCCGGTCACCGTCTCGGCGGTCTCGGTGCTGCTGGCCGGGCCCGGGGCCGGGTTCACCGCGGGCAACCTGGCCGGTGTGTACGACCGCACCGGCCGGCTGCTGGCCCGCACCGCGGACCAGTCGGCGGCCTGGGCGGGCGCGGCGAACCGGCTGTGCCGGATGCCGCTGTCCGGGCCGGTCACCCTGGGCCCGGGCTTCCACTGGGTGGCACTGCTGGCCAACGCGGCCACCCCGCCGTCCTTCGCCCGCGGTTCGACCTTCCCCGACCCGGGGGCCTTCCTGAACGCCGGGCTCACCCCCGCCACCTACCGGGTCGCCCACCTGGCCGGCTCCGCCACCGCGCTGCCGGACTCCTTCGCCCCGGCGCAGAACCGGAACACCACGGTGCAGATGTTCTGGGTCGGCCTGAGCTGACCGGCCCGGGGGTGCCGCGCGGACGGGAGCGGCGCGGCACCTTCTCGGGGACCGGGGGGAGGCGTACCGTGGTGGCCCGATACCAGCCGGTAATGAACACCGGGTTGACCGTGTGTGCGGCTATGTCCGGATTTGCCTGGGCGTACGACCACATTTTGATAACAACCCGGATGCCTCCGCAGGCCGTAACACAACCGTGTTCTACGCGCGTTACGGTGGCGCTCGACCACGCCAACCGGGTGTGTGAGAAGGAGAAACTCCCTTGCGCCGTTCACTCAAGCTCGCCGCGGTCGTGCTCTCGGGTTCCCTGGGCATCGCCTCGCTCGCCGCCTGCGGCGCAAAGAGCACCGACAACAACTCCACCTCGGCCGGTGCCGGCAGCTCGTCGTTCAAGGTCGGCATGGCCTACGACATCGGCGGCCGCGGCGACCAGTCCTTCAACGACTCCGCCGCGCGCGGCCTGGACCGGGCCAAGTCCGAGCTGGGCGCGACCATCAACGAGGCCGAGGCCAAGTCCGGCGAGTCCGAGGGCGACAAGGAGCAGCGTCTCAAGTCCCTGGTGACCAGCGGCTTCAACCCGGTCATCGCGGTGGGCTTCGTCTACCAGGACGCGGTGAACAAGGTCGCCAAGGAGAACCCGAACGTCAAGTTCGCGATCATCGACTCCTCCTCGGCCGACCAGCCGGAGAACGTCACCTCGCTCACCTTCTCCGAGGAGCAGGGCTCCTACCTGGCGGGCGTGGCCGCCGCCAACAAGTCGAAGACCAAGCACGTCGGCTTCATCGGCGGCGTGCAGTCCGAGCTGATCAAGAAGTTCGAGGCCGGCTACACCGCGGGCGCCAAGTCCGTCGACCCGAACATCCAGGTCGAGGTCACCTACCTGACCACCCCGCCGGACTTCACCGGCTTCGCCGACCCGGGCAAGGGCAAGCAGGCCGCCCAGGGCCAGCTCGACAAGGGCGCGGACGTCATCTACTCGGCGGCCGGCTCCTCCGGCTCCGGTGCGATCGAGGCCGTCGCGGCCGCCGGCAAGTGGGCCATCGGCGTCGACTCCGACCAGGCCAAGCAGCCCGCCCTGGACAAGTACAAGGACCACATCCTCACCTCGATGGTGAAGAACGTGGACACCGCCGTCTTCACCTACGTCAAGTCGGTCAAGGACGGCGGCGCGCTGTCCGGCGTGAAGAACTTCGACCTGAAGGAAGGCGGCGTGTCGCTGGCCACCACCGGTGGCTACATCGACGACATCAAGGCCAAGATCGACGCCGCGACCCAGCAGATCACCAGCGGCGCCACCAAGGTTCCGACCGCTCCGTAAGGCCGATCGGGCCCGCCGCGCCCCCGTCCGCCGGGCGGCGCGACGGCGGTTCCACCAGATCGCACGGCAGGGGCCCGGACGGAATGCGCCCAGGCGCGTCCGTCCGGGCCCCTGCCGGTTCCGCACCGGCCCGCCCCCTCCCCCGGGTTTCCCCCTGAGCCCTCAGCGCGACGAAGCGCCCGACGATCAGCAGGAGATCGCCATCACCCCCTCCGACTCCGTCCCGACGGACGGCACCCCCCGCGCGGGGACGGCGACGCCTGCCGTCGAACTGCGCGGCATCACCAAGCGCTTCCCCGGCGTGGTGGCCAACCACGACATCGACATCACCGTGCAGCGGGGCACCGTGCACGCGCTGATGGGCGAGAACGGCGCGGGCAAGTCCACCCTGATGAAGATCCTGTACGGGATGCAGAAGCCGGACGAGGGCACCATCGCCGTCGACGGCGAGCAGGTGGAGTTCTCCACCCCGGCGGACGCCATCGCGCGC
Source organism: Kitasatospora sp. NPDC001540 (assembly GCF_042894345.1). Taxonomy (NCBI): domain Bacteria; kingdom Bacillati; phylum Actinomycetota; class Actinomycetes; order Kitasatosporales; family Streptomycetaceae; genus Kitasatospora; species Kitasatospora sp. NPDC001540. The sequence goes on along the minus strand of NZ_JBIAVO010000012.1, from coordinate 73,431 downwards.
GGCATCGGCATGGTCCACCAGCACTTCATGCTGGCCGACAACTTCACCGTCTGGGAGAACATCGTCCTGGGCGGCGAGCACCTGCACGGCATCGGCGCCAAGGCCAAGGCCAGGATCCGCGAGCTGTCCGACCAGTACGGCCTGGGTGTGAAGCCGGACGCGCTGGTCGAGGACCTGGGCGTGGCCGACCGGCAGCGGGTGGAGATCCTCAAGGTGCTGTACCGCGGCGCCCGGATCCTGATCCTGGACGAGCCGACCGCGGTCCTCGTCCCGCAGGAGGTCGACGCGCTGTTCGACAACCTGCGGGAGCTCAAGGCCGAGGGCGTCACCGTCATCTTCATCTCGCACAAGCTGCACGAGGTGCTGTCGGTCGCCGACGCGATCAGCGTGATCCGCCGCGGCACCACCGTCGGCGACGCCGACCCGCGCCAGGTCACCGCCCGGCAGCTGGCCGAGCTGATGGTCGGCGCCGAGCTGCCCTCCCCGGAGAGCCGCGAGTCGACCGTCACCGACACCGAGATGCTCAGGGTCGAGGGCCTGCGGATCGCCAAGCCGGACGCCGAGGGCGTCGAGCGCGTCGTCCTGGACGACGTGTCGCTGCGGATCCGCAAGGGCGAGATCCTCGGCATCGCCGGCGTCGAGGGCAACGGCCAGGCCGAACTGGTCGAGGCCATCATGGGCATGCTCCCGCTGGACGCGGGCACCGTCACGCTGGACGGCACCGACCTGACCGGCACCCTGACCCGGGCCCGCCGCGAGGCCGGGATCGGGTACATCCCCGAGGACCGGCACCGGCACGGCCTGCTGCTGGAAGCCCCGCTGTGGGAGAACCGGATCCTCGGCCACGTCACCGAGCGGCCCAACTCCAAGGGCGTGCTGCTCGACCCGGCCGGCGCCCGGGCCGACACCCAGCGGATCGTCGAGGAGTACGACGTCCGCACCCCCGGCATCGAGGTCACCGCGGCCTCGCTGTCCGGCGGCAACCAGCAGAAGCTGATCATCGGCCGGGAGATGAGTCACTCCCCGAAGCTGTTGATCGCCTCCCACCCCACCCGCGGCGTGGACGTCGGCGCGCAGGCGCAGATCTGGGAGCAGATCCGCACCGCCCAGCGCGAGGGCCTGGCGGTGCTGCTGATCTCCGCCGACCTGGACGAGCTGATCGGCCTGTCCGACACCATCCGGGTGATCTACCGCGGCCGCCTGGTCGCCGACGCCGACCCGGCCACCGTCACCGCCGAGGACCTGGGCAGCGCGATGACCGGCGCCGCCACCGGCCACATCGAGTCCGACCCGGAGGCCCTCGCCGAGGCCCAGGCCGTCGCCGCCGAAGGCACCGGGGCCGCGCACGACGCCCCGGCCGACGACGCGCCGTCCGACGCCCCGTCCACCGACACCGCCGACGACGAGCAGGCGGGGGAGTAGCCACATGACCAGTCCCAACCCCCCGGTCGCACCCGCGGCCAAGCGGTCGCTGCGCGAGCGCATCGACCTGGAGCGGATCGGGCTCGCCCTGGCCGCCCCCGTGCTGGCGGTGCTGCTGTCGCTGATCATCGCGGGCGGCCTGCTGGCGGTCTCCGGCCGCGACCCGTTCGACGCGTTCTCCATCATGTGGAACTACGGCACCGCGTCCGACGGACAGGTCGCCGTGCTGAACAAGGCCACCGTGTACTACCTGGCCGCGGCCGCCGCCGCGTTCGGGTTCCGGATGAACCTGTTCAACATCGGCATCGAGGGCCAGTACAAGCTGGCCATGATGTTCGCCGCGTTCGTCGGCAGCCAGGTCGACCTGCCGGCCTTCCTGCAGATTCCGCTGCTGCTGGTCGTCGCGATGTGCGTCGGCGGCCTGTGGGCGTCGATCGCCGGTCTGCTGAAGGTCTACCGGGGCGTCAGCGAGGTCATCTCGACCATCATGCTGAACGCCATCGCCACCGCCGTGATCGGCGTGCTGCTGGTGCCCGGCATCTTCGCGCCGAAGACCAGCGGCACCACCAACTCGATCCAGACCGGGAAGATCTCCGACTCCAGCCACTTCTTCTCGTTCGAGACGCAGGGCGGCACCCTGTGGGGCTTCCTCGTGATCGCGGTGCTGGTCGGCGTGGTCTTCCAGTTCACCCTGAACCGCACCCGGTTCGGCTTCGACCTGCGCGCCACCGGGCGCTCGGAGAGCGCCGCCAGCGCCTCCGGCGTCAACGTCAAGCGCATGGTGATCACCTCGATCGTGGTCTCCGGCGCCCTGGCGGGCCTGGTCGGCCTGCCCGAACTCATGCAGAACACCCCGTACTTCGGGCAGAACGTGCAGACCGGCCTCGGCTTCATCGGCATCTCGGTGGCGCTGCTCGGCCGCAACACCCCGATCGGCATCGCGTTCTCCGCGCTGCTGTTCGCCTTCCTGGACGCCTCGGGCGCCCAGCTGCCCACCCGGGGCGACTACCCGTCCGAGATCATCCCGGTGATCCAGGGCACCATCGTCATCTGTGTCGTCGTGGCCTACGAACTGGTGCGCCGCTACGGCCTCAAGCGCCAGCAGCAGAAGGTCGGCGCCGAGCTCGCCGCGCAGGCTGCCGCGGCCGCCCAGAAGGAGGTCGCGGCATGAGCACCGCTGTCGCCGGCAAGCCCAAGTCGCCGGTCGCGTCCGCGAAGCGGACCAAGCTCACCTGGCCGGTGGTGCTGCTGCTGATCGCGCTCGCCCTGGTGCTGTTCGCCGCGGTCGGCGCGGCCACCGGCAACCACGGCCTGACCTCCTCCGGCCAGATCAGCGCCGCGCTGGCCTCCGCCGTTCCGATCGCGATGGCCGGTCTCGGCGGTCTGTGGTCGGAGCGCGCGGGCGTGGTCAACATCGGCCTCGAAGGCATGATGGTGGCCGGCACCTTCTGCGGCGCCTGGGGCGGCTTCCTGGTCAACCCGTGGGTCGGCCTGCTGGCCGGCATGGTCGGCGGCGCGCTCGGCGGCCTGCTGCACGCGCTGGTCACCGTCACCTTCGGCGTCGACCACATCGTCTCCGGCGTCGGCATCAACCTGCTGATCCCCGGCATCTGCGCGTACGTCAACCGGATCTACTACAAGGACTACGTGGCCGACGGCGCGGGCGCCAACCAGTCGCCGCCCTCGGACTCGCTGCCCACCTTCACCTTCCCCGGCCTGTCCGGCTGGCTGGGCGACGTCGAGCAGCACCACTGGTTCCTGGTCTCCGACCTGGCCGGGGTCGTCCGCGGCCTGGTCACCGACCTGTCGGTGGTCACCCTGATCGCCGCCGCGTTCCTGGTCGCCAGCTACTTCCTGCTCTGGCGGACCGTGTTCGGCCTGCGGCTGCGCTCCTGCGGCGAGAACCCGACCGCCGCCGAGTCGCTGGGCGTCAACGTCTACAAGTACAAGTACCTCGCGGTGATCTCCTCCGGCGCCTTCGCGGGCCTCGGCGGCGCGTACCTCTCGCTGGTCGCCGCGCACTTCTACCGGGACGGCCAGACCCAGGGCCGCGGCTTCATCGGCCTGGCCGCGATGATCTTCGGCAACTGGATGCCCGGCGGCCTGGCCGCGGGCGCGGGCCTGTTCGGCTTCACCGACAGCCTCCAGCTGCGCGACGCCGACTCGGTGCACGTGCTGCTGCTGGTGGTCGCCATCGCGATGGCGCTGCTGGCGCTCTGGCAGTTCTACCGCCGCAAGCTCACCGCCGGTGTGATCAGCACCGTCGTCGCGGGCGGCGTGGCCACCTGGTACGCCTGCACCGACGAGGTGCAGCGCCCGCTGATCGTCGCCACCCCGTACGTGATCACCCTGGTGGTGCTCGCGCTGGCCTCGCAGCGGCTGCGGATGCCGAAGGCCGACGGCCAGGTCTACCGCAAGGGGCAGGCCAAGTGACGGCGGCCGCGGCCGGGGAGGTCGACTGGGAGGCGCTGCGGGAGGCCGCCCGGGAGGCGATGCGGCACGCGTACGCGCCCTACAGCAAGTACCCGGTCGGAGCGGCGGCCCTGGTCGAGGACGGCCGCACGGTGGTCGGCTGCAACGTGGAGAACGCCTCGTACGGTCTGGGCCTGTGCGCCGAGTGCGGCCTGGTCTCCGCGCTGCACGCCTCCGGCGGCGGGCGGCTGGTCGCCTTCACCTGCGTGGACGGCGGCGGCGAGCTGCTGATGCCGTGCGGGCGCTGCCGCCAGCTGCTGTACGAGCACGGCGGGCCCGAGCTGCTGGTCGAACTGCCCTCCGGGGTGCGGCCGATGAGCGAGGTGCTACCGGACGCGTTCGGGCCGGAGAAGTTGTAGCTGATCGGTCGGTTACGCGCGTAGAGTGTCGCGGGAGGACATCCCGCGACACTCTTCGCATTTCCCCCCTTACGGCCACCTCTTCTGGAGCACGTGTAATGGACGCCATCTCCGTCATCCGGGCCAAGCGCGACCGGGGCGAGCTGACCGACCCCCAGATCGACTGGGTCATCGACGCCTACACCCGCGGCGAGGTCGCCGACGAGCAGATGTCCGCCCTCGCGATGGCCATCCTGCTCAACGGCATGACCCCCCGGGAGATCAGCCGCTGGACCGACGCGATGATCCGCTCCGGCGAGCGGATGGACTTCTCCTCGCTCGGCGTCCCCACCGCCGACAAGCACTCCACCGGCGGCGTCGGCGACAAGATCACCCTCCCGCTGGCCCCGCTGGTCGCCGCCTGCGGCGCCGCCGTCCCGCAGCTCTCCGGCCGCGGCCTCGGTCACACCGGCGGCACCCTCGACAAGCTGGAGTCGATCCCCGGCTGGCGGGCCCTGCTCTCCAACGAGGAGATGCTCGCCGTCCTGGGCTCCGCCGGTGCGGTCATCTGCGCCGCCGGGGACGGGCTCGCCCCCGCCGACAAGAAGCTCTACGCCCTGCGCGACGTCACCGGCACCGTCGAGGCGATCCCGCTGATCGCCTCCTCGATCATGTCCAAGAAGATCGCCGAAGGCACCGGCGCCCTCGTCCTGGACGTCAAGGTCGGCTCCGGCGCCTTCATGAAGAACCTCGACGACGCCCGCGAACTCGCCCGCACCATGGTCGGGTTGGGCCGCTCCGCCGGGGTCGCCACGGTCGCCCTGCTCACCGACATGTCCACCCCGCTCGGCCTCACCGCGGGCAACGCGCTCGAAGTCCGCGAGTCCGTCGAGGTGCTGGCCGGCGGCGGCCCCGCCGACGTCGTCGAACTCACCCTCGCCCTCGCCCGCGAGATGCTCGCCGCCGCGGGCGTCCACGGCAAGGACCCGGCCGACGCCCTGCGCGACGGCTCCGCCATGGACCACTGGCGCCGCATGATCGCCGCCCAGGGCGGCGACCCCGACGCCCCCCTCCCGGTCGCCCGCGAGCAGCACGTCGTCCCCGCCCCCGCCACCGGCGTCCTCACCGCCCTCGACGCCTACGCCGTCGGCGTCACCGCCTGGCGCCTCGGCGCCGGACGCGCCCGCAAGGAGGACCCCGTCCAGGCCGGCGCGGGCGTCGAACTCCACGCCAAGCCGGGCGACACCGTCACCGCCGGGCAGCCCCTGCTCACCCTGCACACCGACACCCCCGAGCGCTTCCCGTACGCCCTGGAGGCCCTGGAGGGCGCCGTCACCGTCGCCCCGGCGGGCACCGCGTTCACCCCGGCGCCGATCGTGCTGGACCGGATCGCGTAGTCGCGCACCGGCGTCCCGCGCGCGTCAGCCGTACGTGCGCAGGACGCCGGTGTCGAGGGTCCAGGGACCGACGGTGATCGTGTCGCCGAAGACGAAGTCGGTGCGGCGGGTGTAGTTCGGTTCGGAGTAGACGATGCCGGTGCCCGAGCGGGGGTCGACCAGGAGGTAGAGCGGGACGCCCATGGCGGCGTGGTCGCGGGCCCTGGTCCAGGGGTCGAACTCCAGGAAGTGCGGGGCGACGACCTCCACCACGAGGAGGGGGCCGGAGGCCGGGGCCGGGCGGACGGCGAGGTCGGGGCGGCGCAGGAGGCCCAGGGGCGGGTGCTCCAGGGGCGGGTCCAGGTCCACCCTTGCGAGGCCGGTGAGCTGCTCGGTCAGTTGACGCCGGATCGGTTCGACGACGGCGCCGTGCCGGGGGCCCGGCAGGAGCGCGAGGTGAACCATGCCGTCGGCGATCTCCGGGGCCCGCAGGTCCGGCACCGCGGGCACCAGGTCGGCGATCGCCCGCAGCGCCGGGTAGTTGTCGGTCATACCCGGACGGTAGCGGCCTGCTCGCGGCGGGCCGCGACGGCGCGGTGGGTGGCGTAGAGGGTGACGCCGGCCGCGCAGGCCATCGCGGTGAGGGCGACGGCGGCGGTGCCCGACCAGCCGGAGGAGTGGTAGGCGTCGGCGCCGAGGGTGCCGCCGAGGCTGTTGCCCAGGTAGTAGGCGATCAGGTAGAGCGCGGAGGCCTGGGCGCGGCCGGTGGTGGCGGTGCGGCCGACGGCGGAGGAGGCGGTGGCGTGGCCCGCGAAGAAGCCGGCGGTGATCAGGACCAGGCCGAGGACCGCGCAGAGCAGGGACCCGGCCAGGGAGAGCAGCAGACCGGCCGTGGTGGTGACGATCGCCAGGTAGAGGGTGCCGCGGCGGCCGCAGCGGGCGGTCAGGCGGCCCGCCGAGGCGGAGGACGCGGTGCCGACCAGGTAGACCACGAAGATCGACGCGGCCACCGACTGCGGCAGGTGGAAGGGCGCGGCGGTCAGCCGGTACCCGACGGTGTTGTAGACCGCGCCGAACACCGCCATGAACAGCATCCCCAGCGCGTACAGCCGCAGCAGCAGCGGGTTGCGCAGGTGACCGGCGACGGTCGCGGCCAGCGCCCGGGCGTCCACCGGGGCGCGGCGGAAGTTCCGGGCGCGCGGCACCAGGGCGCGGAAGGCCAGCGCCGCGAGCAGCGCCAGCGCCGCCGAGACCACCAGCCCCCAGCGCCAGCCCCAGGCGGCCGCGGCCCAGCCGGACACCAGCCGTCCGCCCATCCCGCCGATCGAGTTGCCCGCCACGTACAGCCCCATCGCGGAGGCCAGCGCCGCCGGGTGCACCTCCTCGGCGAGGTAGGCCATCGCGGTGGCGGGCAGCCCCGCCAGGGCCGCGCCCTGGAGTGCGCGCAGCACCACCAGCGTGCTGAGGTCCGGGGCGAACGGCAGGGCCACCGCGAGCAGCGCGGCGGCCAGGGTGGACGCCGTCATCACCGCGGTGCGCCCGTAGCGGTCGGACAGGGCGCTGGCCGGGAGCAGGGCGAGGGCGAGGCCGAGGGTGGCGGCCGAGGCCGTCCAACTGGCCTGGCCGGGCGTCAGGCCGAGGTCGGCGGAGAGGATCGGCAGCAGGCCCTGGGTGGAGTACAGCAGGACGAAGGTGGCCACGCCCGCCGCGAACAGGGCGAGGTTGGCGCGGCGGAAGTCCCGGCTGCCCGGGCGCAGGCGCAGGTCGGAGGGGGAGCTGGCGGGGGCGGGCGCGGACGCCTCGGTACTGGCGGGCTGCATGACGTCGACGCTAGGACCGCGCCGCCTGATGCGTCCAATGCATCAATGGGGGATCATTGATGCCGTGCCGCATGAGAGCAGTTCCGCGCCCGTCCGCCCCGCCGCCCTCGGCCCCGACGCCGATGTGACGCTCCTCGCACCGCAGTTGGCCGAGTTCGCGGCCGTCGCCCGGCTGGAGCACGTCACCCAGGCCGCGCAGCTCCTCGGCATGCCGCAGCCCACCCTCTCGCGCGCCGTCGCCCGGCTCGAAGCCGACCTCGGCGTCGACCTGCTCGCCCGCCAGGGCCGCACCGTCCGGCTCACCCGGGCCGGCCGGATCCTGCAGGACGCCGTCGAACGGGCCCTCGCCGAGGTCGAGCGGGGCGTCGAGGCCGCCCGCGCCGAGGCCGACCCGGCGGGCGGCCGGGTCGCCTTCGGCTTCCTGCACACCATGGGCACGGACGCCGTCCCCACCCTGCTGCGGGGCTTCCGGGCCGGGCACCCGCGGGTGCGCTTCCAGCTCGTGCAGGACTACGTCGCCGCGATGCTGGAACGCCTGCGCGCCGGGGAGCTCGACCTCTGCCTGGTCTCCCCGCTCCCGGACACCCCCGACCTGGTCGCCCGCCCGCTGGACGAGCAGCGGCTCCACCTCGTCGTCCCCGCCGACCACCGCCTCGCGGGCCGCCGCCGGATCCGGCTCGCCGAGGTCGCGGACGAGAGCTGGGTGACGGTCGAGGAGGGCTACGGGCTGCGCCACATCATGGAGGGCTTCTGCGCCGAGGCCGGGTTCGCCCCGCGGGTCGCCTTCGAGGGCGAGGAGGTCGAGACCCTCCGCGGCCTGGTCGCCGCGGGCCTCGGCGTCTCCCTCCTCCCGCCCGCGCTCGTCCCCCGCCCCGGCGTCGTCGAACTGGAGGTCACCGCTCCCCGCACCCGCCGCGCGATCGGCCTCGCCTGGCACGCCACCCGCCCGCTCACGCCTCCGGCGGCGGCCTTCCGCGACTTCGTGCTCTCGCGGCGGGGGAGCATCGTGGCGCACGACTGAGGGGTTCGGCTGCGCGGGACGGGGGAGTTCGGCGTGGTGGTAGGCAATCTACGCGCGTAGGGGCTATGCTCCGGCAATGGAGAAGCAGATCACTGCGATCGCGGGCACCACGGCCCCGCGCGTGCCCACGTCCGACCAGATCGCCCGCGCCCCGAAGGTGCTGCTGCACGACCACCTGGACGGTGGGCTGCGGCCGGAGACGGTCGTCGAACTCGCCGCCGACTGCGGCTACCAGGGCCTGCCGACCACCGACCCGAAGGAGCTCGGGGAGTGGTTCCGGGCGGCGGCCGACTCCGGTTCGCTGGAGCGGTACCTGGAGACCTTCGCGCACACCTGCGCGGTGATGCAGACCCGGGCGGCGCTGGTGCGGGTCGCGGCGGACTGCGCCGAGGACCTGGCCGCCGACGGGGTGGTGTACGCCGAGGTGCGGTACGCGCCGGAGCAGCACCTGGAGGGCGGGCTGAGCCTGGACGAGGTGGTGGAGGCCGTCAACGAGGGCTTCCGGCTGGGCGAGGCGAACGCCCGGGCGCGCGGGCACCGGATCCGGGTCGGGACGCTGCTGACCGCGATGCGGCACGCCGCCCGCTCGCAGGAGATCGCCGAGCTGGCGAACCGGCACCGGGACCGCGGCGTGGTCGGGTTCGACATCGCGGGCGCCGAGGCGGGCCACCCGCCGACCCGGCACCAGGCCGCGTTCGACTACCTCAAGGGCGAGAACAACCACTTCACCATCCACGCGGGCGAGGCCTTCGGCCTGCCGTCGATCTGGGAGGCGCTGCAGTGCTGCGGCGCGGACCGGCTCGGCCACGGCGTACGGATCGTGGACGACATCACCGTCGGCGCGGACGGCCGGGTCGAGCTGGGCCGGCTGGCCGCGTACGTGCGGGACAAGCGGATCCCGCTGGAGATGTGCCCGACCTCGAACCTGCAGACCGGCGCGGCGGCCTCGTACGCGGAGCACCCGATCGGGCTGCTGGCCCGGCTGAAGTTCCGGGTCACCGTCAACACCGACAACCGGCTGATGAGCGGCACCTCGATGAGCCGCGAGTTCGCGCACCTGGTGGACGCGTTCGACTACACCCTGGCGGACCTGGAGTGGTTCACCGTCAACGCGATGAAGTCGGCGTTCCTGCCGTTCGACGAGCGGCTGGCGATGATCAACGACGTGATCAAGCCGGGGTACGCCGAGCTGAAGGCGGAGTGGCTGTTCGGCCCGCGGGACTAGCGGCGGCGGCCGCCGGGCGCGGTTCCGGCGTCCACGGAGATGGTCTGACTTATCACTCTCCGGAGTGGTCGGGCTTTGAGCGGTGCATGGTTCGCTCACTACGGTGGGCCGGTCACTGCTGACTCGGTGTGACGGCGACGTCCCCGATCCCTCGGGCGTCCGCCGGTGCACCGGCCCGACCAGGACTGAGGACGCACACATGAAGCAGGCCACTCTCAAGGCCGCCGGTACCGCCGCGCTCGGCGTCGCCTTCGCCGCGGTCGCCGCGGGCTCCGCCGCCGCCGCGCCGGTCGCTCCCGGCGGCCTCGGACTGCCGACCAGCGCGCTCACCAACCCCGGTGTGACCGGTGCGGCCACCGGCGCGGTGAGCAAGCTCCCCGGCGGCGACCAGCTCGGCACCGTGACCGGCACCCTCAACCCGGCCGCCGGTGCCCCGGCCGCCGCCCCCGCCCCCGCCGAGGAGCAGGCCCCGCCGGTCGCCGAGCAGACCGGCCCGGGCGGCGTGGACCAGGAGCGGGGCGCCCCCGCCGCGCAGTCCGCCGCGGCCAACCGGGTCGGCGGGCTGGACTCCGTCCCCGGCGGCCAGGGCCTGGCCAAGACCCCGGTCGGCGGCGTGGTCGGCACCCTGACCAGCCTCTCCCCGACCGGTGGCGGCGCCCCGGGCCTGCCCAGCCTGCCGGGCCTGGGCGGCTGACCCGGCGGTAGGCGTGCCGGAGGGGTCGTTCCCGCGTGCGGGAACGGCCCCTCCGGCGTGCCCGGGGGCGGGGGTCAGAGCCGCCGGCCGAACCGGTCCGGCAGGCCGCGGGTCCACTCCCGCAGGTCGGGGTGCCCGTTCGCGGCGACGCGCTCCAACGCCCCGGCGAACTCCCGGCGTTCGGCGGCGTCCATCCCGTCCAGGGTGTCGCCGATCTCCTCCAGGGTCTTCAGCGCGATCCGGGGCTCCAGGCCGTCCGGGGCGCGGAGGGCGTCCTCCAGGGTGGCGACGGCCGTGCACAGCGCGCGCAGGACGTGGTCGGCGGTCATCGGTGCGGGGCCTCCTCGGATCGGGGCGCCCATGCTACGGGCGGTGGCTCACGCCTCCTGCGGGAGCAGCAGCCACAGCGCCAGGTAGACCAGGCACTGCGGGCCGGGCAGCAGGCAGGACACCAGGAAGATGACGCGGACCGTCCACGGGGTGAGGCCGAAGCGCTTGGCGAGGCCGGCGCAGACACCGGCGATGACGCGGTTGTGACGAGGACGGGCGAGGCTGCTCATCGTCTCCTCCGGGGGAGTGTGCCCGGTGCGGTCCGTCCGCCCGGTGATGTCTCCATCCTGCCGTCGCGACCTGCGACTTCACGTCCCCCGCGAAGCCGATCCGGACCCTGGCCCGCTCCCCGGGCGGGGGGACGCCGGACTCGGGGTCGGCTCCGGGGTCACCCCGAGTTTGGGCCGGCCGGCGGGACGATCAAGCGGAGGTAAAGAGGGCGGAGGCGGCGCGGGGGGCGGCCCCGCCCGCTGGGAGACTCGCGCGTCCGATCGTCCTGGAAGCGTGGGGGGACCCTGATGCGTGCGAACCGGCTGCTGGCCGTCACCGTGCTCTCCGTCCTCGGTGTCACCGGCCTGACGGCCTGCGACTCGGGCGGGGGCGACGGCAAGGAGGGCGACGCCGCGCCCGCTGCCGCCGGGACCGCCGCTGCCGCGTCCGTGGCGGGCGGTGGTCTGGAGGCGCTGTCGCCCGAGCAGGTCATGGCCGAGGTGCGGGCCGCGAGCGGGAAGCTCACCAGCGTCAAGGTGACCTACGGCGGGACGGGCAGCGTCACCGGCGCGGTCTCCTCCGACACCTCCGGCAACTGCACGGGCTCCCTCCACCTCAAGGACAAGGGCGGGTTCGAGATCGTGCGCACCGGCGGCACGACCTGGTTCAAGCCGGACGCCGAGTTCGCCGGGACCCTGACCCCCGGCACCGGCTCCGCCGTGGTCGGCAAGTGGGTGGTCGGCGCCCGGACGTCCGCCGGCTCCTTCGGCGACTTCTGCGACCTCGCCCTGTCGACGCCGAAGCAGTCCGGGCTGAACGACGACGGGACGCCGGAGAGCGGCATCACCATGGGCGGCACCCGGCAGGTCGACGGCGTCGAGGCGGTCGTCCTGGAGGTGCGGAGCGCCAAGCACACCGGCCTGCCGCTGGAGGCCGTCGTGGCCGATCAGGGCGAGCCCTACCTGCTGTCGGTGAGCAGCGGGGGCAGCAGCCTGCGGTACGGCGATTTCAACGTGCCGGTGCAGGTCACCGCCCCGCCGGCCGACCAGGTCGTCGACCCGGCGTCGCTCGGGGCCGCCGCCGAGAGCTGACCGCTCAGCCGCGCGGCGCGGCCGTCGAGCCGAGCACCGACAGCGCGGGGGCCGGGACGGGGCGCGGGCGCGTGCCCTCCCGGCCCCCGGGGCGTTCCGCGGGTTCCGGGGCCGGGGTGGTGGCGGGGGTCGCCCGGCGGCGTTCCAGGGCGCGCAGGGGCGGTACCAGCAGCAGGTGGGTCAGCGCGGCGCCCGCGGTGCCGAGCAGGATGTCGTCCACGTCCAGGACGTGGCCGGGCGCCCAGCCCTCCAGGATCTCCAGCGCGGTGCCGAGCAGCGCGGCCGCGGCGGTGGTGCGCAGGAAGGACGGCAGCCAGGACCGCCGCGGCGAACCCACCGCCAGCGGCAGCAGCACCCCGATCGGGGCCAGCGTCAGCAGCCCCGGGCCGAGTCGCCGGACGGCGGCCGCGCCGCCGAGGGACAGCGCCTGGTGCACCGAGGCGAGCGGGGTGAGGTTGGGCGGGCTGGTCCAGGCGACGGGCACCGGGCGCAGGCTCAGCCAGCCGAGCAGCAGCAGGTGGAGCCCCAGCAGCACCCGGGACGCCGCCCGCCACCGGTACGGCACCGCCCGCCCGTCCGTCGGAGGGGAGGTCGTGCGGTCGGCTGTGGCGTGGTCGCTCGGTGCGGTGGTGGGCACACTGCGGGGGACGCAGCTTCCGTCCGGGGCGGTTCCCGGGTCCCTCGTTCGGCGGACCGGCGGGCCCCGTCAGGGGTCCTCGGGGCGGGGCCCGCCGGTCTCAGCCGCAGTGGTCCGGGGCCGGGGAGGGGGCGACGAAGGCCTCGGCCGGGGAGACGGAGGCGGAGGCGGACGGGGAGGCGGCGGAGGTGGAGGCGGAGGTGGAGGCCGGGGGTTTGCCGGGGGCGGCGCCCGGGGTCGCGGCGGGGGCGGGGGTGCCCGGGGCCCTGGGGGCGAGGAGTTCGCTGGGGCAGGCGGTGCGGCTGGCCGGGGCTCCGGCGTCGACCGGGACCTCGGTGGGGCGGATGCCGCAGCCGGTCAGCAGGGCGGGGGCGAGCAGGCCGCCGGCCAGCAGGGCCAGCGGGCGGAACCGGCGGGTGCCCGGGCGGGTGGTGTTCAGGCGGGGGCTCATCGGGCCTCCTCCGGGCCGGGGGCGGGCGGTTGGGCGAGCGGGAGGGTCAGGGTGAAGACCGCGCCGACGCCGTCCGGGTTGTTGGCGGCGGTGATGGTGCCGCCGTGGATGCGGGCGTTGGCCTCGGCGATGGACAGGCCCAGGCCGCTGCCCTCGGAGCGGGCCCGGCCCTTGTCGGCCTTGTAGAAGCGGTCGAAGACGTGCGGCAGCACGTCCTCCGGGATGCCGGGGCCGCCGTCGGAGACCGAGACGACGACGGTGTGCGCCTCGTCGTCCTGCCGGACCTTCACCCGGACCGGGGAGCCGCCGTGCTTGAGCGCGTTGCCGATCAGGTTGGCGAAGACCACGTCCAGCCGACGGGGGTCGACCACGGCCAGGATGCCGCGCGGGGCGTCGAGTTCGACGGCGTCGTACCAGGCGCGGCCGTCGATGCAGGACATGATCAGGTCGGCCATGTCGACCTCGTCGGCGACCAGCTTGGCGGTGCCCGCGTCGAAGCGGGTGACCTCCATCAGGTTCTCCACCAGGTCGGACAGCCGCCGGGTCTCGGAGACCACGAGCCGCACCGCCGGTTCGATCATCGGGTCGAGGAGGTCGGCCTCGTCCTCCAGGATGTCGGTGACGGCGGTCATCGCGGTCAGCGGGGTGCGCAGTTCGTGCGACATGTCGGCGACGAAGCGCCGGGACTGCGCCTCGCGCGCGCTCAGCTCCGCGACCTGCTCCGACAGCGACTCCGCGGTCCGGTTGAACGTCCGCGCCAGTTCGGCGAGTTCGTCGTTGCCCTCGACGTCGAGCCGGGTGTCGAGCTCGCCCTCGCCCAGCCGCCGGGCGGCGTCCCCGAGGCGGCGCACCGGCCGCAGCACGGTCGCCGAGGCGGCCTGGGCCAGCAGCGCCGAGCCGACCAGGGCGAGCAGGGTGGCGATGGCCAGCGACCAGCCGAGGGTGTTCAGGTCGGCGCGCTCGTTCTGCAGCGACTTGAACACGTACGCGGTCGGCCCGCCCGGCACCACCTTCGTCCCGCCGACCACGTACGGCCCGGCGAGGTTCACCCGCTGCCAGTACAGGTGGTACTCGTACGGGTTGCCGGGGCCGGTCTCGCGCGGCTTGTTCACCGCGGTGAGCAGGGCCGCGGGCACCTGGCGGACGGTGAAGGCGATCGGGTCGGAGGAGGCGGTGCAGCCGGGCACCGAGTCGTCGACCACCACCACGTCGTAGGCCAGCCCGGAGCTGGCGACCTGGGTCGCGAGCGCGGTCAGGTCCTGGCAGGTGGGCTGCAGCGGCAGTTGCGAGACGTTCCGGGTCAGCGACCCCCGGAAGTCGTTCAGGGCGGTGTCCTGGGCGCGCTTGAGCACCGCGTCGCGGTTCAGCCAGTAGGCGATGCCGGACGCGGAGACGGCGGTCACCAGCGCGACCGCGGCGAACACCGCGATCAGCCGGACCCGCAGCGAACTGAGCCGCCGCCAGGACGCCGAACGAACCCGGCGCGGCGCGGTCTGAAGGTCGGTCAAAAAACTCTCACTGCTCGGAGGGGAGGGGTCACACGGGCGGGTCGAGACGGTACCCGACGCCCCGGACGGTGCGGATCAGGGTCGGTGCCGAGGGCACGTCCTCGACCTTCGCCCGCAGCCGCTGGACGCAGGCGTCCACCAGCCGGGAGTCGCCCAGGTAGTCGTGCTCCCACACCAGCCGCAGCAACTGCTGGCGGGACAGCGCCTGGCCGGGGCGGCGGCTGAGCTCCAGCAGCAGCCGCAGCTCGGTCGGGGTCAGCTGCAGGTCCTGCCCGTCCTTGGTGACGGTCATCGCCGAGCGGTCGATCACCAGGCCGCCGTACGCCGCCGAGTCCGAGCTCTCCCGCTCGCCGCGGCGCAGCACCGCCCGGATCCGGGCGTCCAGCACCCGCGGCTGCACCGGCTTGACCACGTAGTCGTCGGCGCCGGACTCCAGGCCCACCACCACGTCGATGTCGTCGGAGCGGGCGGTCAGCAGGATGATCGGCAGTTGGTCGGTGCGCCGGATGCGGCGGCACACCTCGAAGCCGTCGATGCCGGGCAGCATCACGTCCAGCACGATCAGGTCCGGGCGCTGCTCCTTGAACAGGCGCAGGCCGTCCTCGCCGGACGCGGCGGCGGCCACCCGGTGACCCTGGCGGGTGAGGGCGAGTTCGAGGCCGGTGCGAATGGCGTCGTCGTCCTCGATCAGAAGCAGGAAAGACACGGGGGTCATTGTGTCCCACCCGGCCACCGGAAGCACCCACCCGGGTGACCTCCGGGGCACCGGGAACCGGAGGGCACCGCTCCGGCGTCCGCAACCGAGGAGCACCCGTGTGCCCCGGAGCGGCCGCTCCTGTGACAGCTCTGTGACAGTCGACGGACACCGCCATGACGCGCGGACGGCAGGATTTTCCCTGTCGCCGCGAGACGCCCCGGAACACCGCCGGAGCCGACGCGGCGAGGAACCGCTCGTACCGACCATGGGGGTGCCCGATGACCGCAACGCTGACGACCCGAAACGCCGGGCCGCGTTCCGCCGTCCTCGGCACCAACCGGCCGCGTCACGAGGAGGAGAACGCCGGCGCCGTGCTCGTACGGGGGTGCGCGCACAACGCCGGAACCCGCCGCCCGGTCGTGGGGACCAGGAGCGGGGACACCACCCACGGCCGGTTGGGGAACCAGGCCGGGGGCCGGACGCTGCGGCTCGCGCCGCAGACCTTCCGGGGTGAGCAGGCCGACCAGGGAGGCGCGCAGGGGGAGCACCCGGCCGCCGCGACGGACGAGGCGCGCGACATCGCCGAGTTCACCGCGTACGTGCGCGAGCGCCGCGCCTCCCTGTACGCCACCGCCTACCACCTGACCGGCGACCGGTACGAGGCCGAGGACCTGCTGCAGAGCGCCCTCTTCTCCACCTACCGCGCCTGGGGCCGGATCACCGACAAGGCCGCCGTCGGCGGGTACCTCCGCCGCACCATGACCAACCTGCACATCTCCGCCTGGCGCCGCCGCAAGGTCAACGAGTACCCGACCGAGGAGCTCCCCGAGCACGCCGGCGACACCGACGCGATGGGCGGCACCGAGCTGCGCGCCGTGCTCTGGCAGGCGCTGGCCAAGCTGCCCGAGAACCAGCGCACCATGCTCGTGCTGCGCTACTACGAGGGCCGCACCGACCCGGAGATCGCCGACATCCTCGGCATCAGCGTCGGCACCGTGAAGAGCTCCATCTGGCGCGCGCTGCGCCGGATGCGCGAGGACGAGCAGCTCAACCGCTCCGGCGACACCGTGCACGCCTTCGGCGAGCTGGTCGCCTGACGCGGGACAGGACTCCCGTCGGGGGACGGGCAGTGGGGGGAAAGAGGGGGAAAGGGCACGGGACGCGGCGGCCGACTCGGGGGAGACGGCCGCGGGGGGAGTCCCGGTCCGGACGCGAGGGCGGGTTTCCGGTGCGGGGGAACGGCACCGGGGACCCGCCCTCCCGTCGTGCCCGTCGTGCGCCGGTTCAGCGGGCCCCGGCGGTGTGCAGCACGTCCTGGGCGCGGTTCAGGCCGCGCAGCACGAACGCCTCCGCGGCGTCCGCGCAGCGCTCCAGCAGCTCCGGCATCCGCTCCCGCTCCTCGTCCGAGAAGCGCTCCACCACGAAGTCGCCGACCTTCACGCCCTTCGCCGGCCGCCCCACGCCCACCCGCAGCCGGGCGTAGTCCGCGGTGCCCAGCGCCGCGTGCACCGAGCGGGCGCCGTTGTGGCCGCCCGGGCCGCCGCCGCGCTTCAACCGGGCCGTGCCGAACGGGAAGTCCAGGTCGTCCTGCACCACCAGCAGCCGCTCCACCGGCACCCCGTGCCGACGCAGCAGCGCGGCCACCGGGCGCCCCGACAGGTTGATCGACCACTGCGGCTCGGCCAGCAGCACCGTGCGGCCGCCCAGTTCGAACGAGGCGGTGCGGGTGGTCAGGCCGCGCCAGCGGGCGCCGTGCCGCTCGGCCAGCCGGTCGGCGACCAGGAAGCCCGCGTTGTGCCGCGTCCCCGCGTACCGGCGGGTCGGATTGCCCAGCCCCGCCACCAACCAGCGCTCGCCCATCGCCGCGCGCCCCCTTCAGACCAGTTCGGCGGGCAACTGGCGGGCCACCGCGGCGATCCGCCGCCCCGCCTCCACCCCTGAGCAGGCGTACGAGCCGAGCTCGACCTGCCGGGCGACGATACCCCGTTCGGCCCGCATCAGCCGCACCCCCCGGCGCACCAGGTACGGCACCGACTTGCGGCCCTCCCGGACGTCCCGGCGGAAGCGCCGCCAGGCCGTCGTGGACGGCTTGTTGCGCAGGCACAGCGCGTCGCCCAGCAGCCCCTCGGCCCGGCAGCGGCGCACCAGCTCGGCGGCGAAGATCCCCTCCGCGACGAAGCCCGCCGCGCCGTCCAGCAGCAGCACCCGGCTGCCCGCGCGCCCGTTGTCCGGGATCGAGTACACCGGCACCTCGGCCCACCCCTCGAAGGCCAGCGACCGGATCGCCGCCAGCGCCTGGTCCGCGTGCCAGGACAGCGGCGAGTCCCAGTCCGGGCCGCCCCCCTCCGGCAGCTGCGGCAGCGTCGGGTCGTCGCCGTCCTTGTAGAAGTCGTCCAGCTGCAGCACCGGCAGCCCGCTGCGCTCGGCCAGCGAGGACTTCCCCGACCCCGAGGGGCCCGACAGCAGGATGACGCGGGATATCGGGCGGCGGTTCAGCGGGATGTCACTCACGGGGAACCAGTCTGAGGCATCGGAGGGGCAGCTCGGAACCCGTCGGACGTCCCCTTCACGCTGCGTGCGGGCATGGGGACGGGCCCGCACCGGGGGGGAGAAGTGCGGGCCCGTCACGGCCGTCCGGGCCCCGGGGGGATAGGGCGCTGAGGACGGCCGGTCTGTGTGGAGTTGGCCGGTCGGGCGAGGGGCTAGATGCCCATCGGGTGCCAGACCGTCTTCGTCTCCAGGAAGGAGAGCAGCCGCCCGGTGCCGGGCGCGGCCGTCCAGTCCTCCGCGGACGGGTCGGCGGCCGGTCGGACCACTCGCTTCAATGTATCGGCCGCCGCGGCCTCCAGCGCCGCCGCCGCGCCGGGCCCCTCGGGGGCGATCGCCCCGGCCAGGTCCAGCGCGTTGACGTCCTGGTGCGAGGCCAGCGTCGGGGCGAGGTCCGCGGTGCGGCCGGAGAGCAGGTTGACCACGCCGCCCGGCACGTCGGAGGTGGCCAGCACCTCGCCCAGCGACAGCGCGGGCAGCGGGGCCCGCTCGGCCGCCGCGACCACCACGGTGTTGCCGGTGGCGATCGCCGGGGCGACCACCGACACCAGGCCCAGCAGCGAGAAGCCGTACCCCGCCTGCGGCGCCAGCACGCCCACCACCCCGGTCGGCTCCGGCGTCGACAGGTTGAAGAACGGCCCCGCCACCGGGTTGGCGCCGCCCGCGACCTGCGCGACCTTGTCGGTCCAGCCCGCGTACCAGACCCAGCGGTCGATCGCCGCGTCCACCAGCGCCGCCGCCTTCTTCGCGCCCACGCCCTCGGCCGCCGCGACCTCGGCCGCGAACTGCTCCCGGCGGCCCTGCAGCATCTCGGCCACCCGGTACAGCACCTGGCCGCGGTTGTACGCGGTGGTGCCCGACCAGCCCTTGACCGCGGCGCGGGCCGCGAGCACGGCGTCCCGGGCGTCCTTGCGGGTGCCCAGCGGGGCGTTCGCCAGCCACTGGCCCTTCGTGTCGGTCACCTCGTACACCCGCCCGCTCTCCGAGCGCGGGAACTTCCCGCCGACGTACAGCTTGTAGGTCTTGCTGACCTGAATCCGCGCAGGGGCGTCAATTCGGATGGTCGACTCAGACATCGAGGTACGCCTCCAGGCCGTGGCGACCGCCCTCGCGGCCGTAACCGGACTCCTTGTACCCGCCGAACGGCGAGGTCGGGTCGAACTTGTTGAAGGTGTTCGCCCACACCACGCCCGCCCGGAGCCGGTTCGCCATCCACAGGATGCGCGAGCCCTTCTCCGTCCAGATGCCCGCGGACAGGCCGTACGGGGTGTTGTTGGCCTTCTCCACCGCCTCGGCGGGGGTGCGGAAGGTCAGCACGGACAGCACCGGGCCGAAGATCTCCTCGCGGGCGATCCGGTGCGCCTGCGAGACGCCGGTGAACAGCGTCGGGCGGAACCAGTAGCCCGCGCCCGGGAGTTCGCACTCCGGGGCCCAGCGCTCGGCGCCCTCCTGCTCGCCCGCGGCGGCCAGCTCGGTGATCCGGGCCAGCTGCTCGGCCGAGTTGATCGCGCCGACGTCGGTGTTCTTGTCCAGCGGGTCGCCGACCCGCAGGGTGCCCATCCGGCGCTTGAGCGCGTCCAGCAGCTCGTCCTGCACCGACTCCTGCACCAGCAGGCGGCTGCCCGCGCAGCACACGTGGCCCTGGTTGAAGAAGATGCCGTTGACGATGCCCTCGACCGCCTGGTCCAGCGGCGCGTCGTCGAACACGATGTTCGCGGCCTTGCCGCCCAGCTCCAGGCTCAGCTTCTTGCGGGTGCCCGCCAGCTGCTTGGCGATGGCCCGGCCGACCGGGGTCGAGCCGGTGAAGGCGACCTTGTTCACGTCCGGGTGCGCGGTCAGCGCGGCGCCGGTGCGGCCGTCGCCGGTGACGATGTTCACCACGCCCTTCGGCAGGCCCGCCTGGCGGCAGATCTCGGCGAAGCGCAGGGCGGTCAGCGGGGTGGTCTCGGCGGGCTTCAGCACCACCGTGTTGCCGGTGGCCAGCGCCGGGGCGACCTTCCAGGCCAGCATCAGCAGCGGGAAGTTCCACGGGATGACCTGTGCGGCCACGCCCAGCGGCCGCGGGTTCGGCCCGTAGCCCGCGTAGTCGAGCTTGTCGGCCCAGCCCGCGTAGTAGAAGAAGTGCGCGGCGACCAGCGGCAGGTCGACGTCGCGGGTCTCCCGGATCGGCTTGCCGTTGTCGATCGACTCCAGGACGGCCAGCTCGCGCGAGCGCTCCTGGATGATCCGGGCGATCCGGAACAGGTACTTGGCGCGCTCGCTGCCCGGCAGCGCCGACCAGTCGGCGAACGCCTTCCGGGCCGCCCGCACCGCGCGGTCCACGTCCTCCTCGGTGCCCTGCGCGAACTCGGCGAGCACCTGCTCGGTCGCCGGGTTGACGGTCTTCAGCGCCTCCGACCCGGAGGAGTCGACGAACTCGCCGCCGACGAAGTGGCCGTAGCTGGTCGCGATCTCGCCCGCGGCGGCGGGGGACTCGGGGGCCGGGGCGTACTCGAACAGGCCGGAGCGCCGCACGGGCCCGGCCGAGGTCTCGGTCTTCTTGGTCTTGGCCATCGTCCTCAGTCCACCGTCACGTAGTCGGGACCGGAGTACCGTCCGGTGCTCAGCTTCTGGCGCTGCATCAGCAGGTCGTTCAGCAGGCTGGAGGCGCCGAACCGGAACCAGTGCGGGCTGAGCCAGTCGTCGCCCAGCGTCTCGTTCACCATCACCAGGTACTTCATCGCGTCCTTGGTGGTGCGGATGCCGCCGGCCGGCTTCACGCCGATCTGCGTGCCGGTCGCCGCGCGGAAGTCCCGCACCGCCTCCAGCATCAGCAGCGTCACCGGCGGGGTCGCGTTCACGGCGACCTTGCCGGTGGAGGTCTTGATGAAGTCCGCGCCCGCGATCATCGCCAGCCAGGACGCCCGGCGGACGTTGTCGTACGTCTGCAGCTCGCCGGTCTCGAAGATCACCTTGAGGTGGGCCGAGGTGCCGTCGGGGCGCTCGCAGGCCGCCTTGACGGCCCGGATCGTCTCGAACACCTCCAGGTAGCGGCCGGAGAGGAACGCGCCCCGGTCGATCACCATGTCGATCTCGTCCGCGCCCGCGGCGACCGCCTCGGCGGTGTCCGCCAGCTTGACCGGCAGCCCGGCCCGGCCGGAGGGGAAGGCGGTGGCCACCGAGGCGACCTGGACGCCGCTGCCGCGCAGCGCCTCCTTCGCGGTGGCGACCATGTCCGGGTACACGCAGATCGCCGCGACCCGCGGGGTGGAGCGGTCCGACGGGTCCGGGCTCAGGCCCTTCGCGCACAGCGAGCGGACCTTGCCGACCGTGTCCGCGCCCTCCAGCGTGGTCAGGTCGATCATCGAGATGGCGAGATCGATGGCGAAGGCCTTGGCGGTCGTCTTGATCGACCGCGTGCCGAGGGTCGCGGCCCGCGACTCCAGGCCGACCTGATCGACCCCGGGCAGGCCGTGCAGGAAACGGCGCAAGGTGGCCTCGGACGCCGCGACGTCCGAGAGGCCGCCGCCCGCGGCGCCGGGGGCGTTGGCTGCAAGAGTGGACATAGTCACCAGAGCAGCATATCTACGCGCGTAGGAAGCCGGTAGGGCGGGGCGATTTCGAGTCCTGACCGAAATGTGCCCCGCCCCGCCGGGCGGTTACCGCGGGAAGGGCGCGCGGGCCACCAGCAACTGCGGCAGGCCGGTCGGCGGCGGGCCGTTCAGTTCCACCGGCGGGTCGACCAGCAGCACCACCTCGTACCGCTCCGGCTCCGCCCACACCTGCGACCACCGCACCGAGGGGCAGAGCCCGTCGCGCGCGCCCAGCGGCACCCTCAGCGGCGAGTCCGGCGTCAGGTGGTAGACGTAGCCGACCGCGTCCACGCCCTGCTCGTAGCGGTCGCCGGGGCGCTTCAGCACCGGGCCGCCGCCGACCACCACGCCGTCGCGCAGGTACAGCACCTCCAGGTAGTTCGGCGGCGAGCCGATCGCCTCGAAGGCCCGGTCCGTGCGGAATCCGGCCTCGATCACCGGACCCGCGTCGTCGCCCGCCCTGCGGACCGAGGCCACCGACAGGGTGACCCCGTTCGCGGTGGCGGGCCCCGCCAGGGACGGGCGCCGGCCGCAGGCGTACGGGTCGTCCGACGGGCCGGCGGCGTCGGCCCCGCCGCCGGGGCCGGACCAGCGCACCGCGCCCAGCGCCGCCGCGGCCGCCAGGGCCAGCGCCGCGCCGCCGGTCAGCGCCCGCCGGGCCAGTCGGCCGCGGCGGACCCGGCGCACCAGCAGCGCGGTGTCCAGCTCCGGCGGGCCCGCCAGCCCGGCGGCTCCGGGCAACTGCTCGCGGAGTTCCTCGGGGTTCACGTGCCACCACCTTCCTCGGGTGCCTGTCGGTCCCTTCCCAGGGCCGTGCCCAGGCGGGCCAGCCCGTCGCTGAGGTGCCGCTTCACGGTGCCCTCGCGGCAGCCCAGCCGGTCGGCGACGCCCGCGACCGGCAGGTCCTCGTAGTAGCGCAGCACCACGCAGGCCCGCTGCGCGGGCGAGAGCGCGTCCAGCGCGGTCAGCAGCCGCAGCCGGTCGGCGACCGGCCCGCTGTGGTCGGCTCCGGCCTCCGGCCCGGCCACCTTCGGCACCAGCAGGGCGTAGCGCCGCCGCCGCCGGTGCTGGTCGAGGAAGCGGTTGAGCATCGTCCGGCGGACGTACCCCTCCAGTCGTTCGAGCTCCCAGGACCGGTGCGGCCGGGCGAAGACCCGCACCAGCGCCTCCTGCACCAGGTCCGCGGCCTCCGCCCGGTCCCCGGTCAGCAGGAAGCCGTACCGGTTCAGCTCGGCGCCGCGCGCCGCCACCAGTTCGGCGAGCAGGCCCGCCCAGTCCGCCACCGCGTCCCCCTCCGTCGTCCTCCCACCCGGTACCACGAACCGCGGGCGGTTTTCGTTGGGGGGCGGGTGCGGCGGTCGGGGCGGGCCCGGCGGGGACAATGGCGGGATGGACGGCGGAACGAAGGCGCGGGGGCGGCGGCCCGGGGGCGAGGACACCCGGGGGGCGGTGCTGGCGGCGGCCCGGGCGGAGTTCGCGGCGCGCGGCTACCAGAAGGCCAGCATGCGGGCGATCGCCCGCGGCGCGGGGGTGGACGCGGCGCTGCTGCACCACTACTTCGGCACCAAGGACCGGCTGTTCATGGCGGCGCTGGAGTTCCCGCTGGACCCGCGGGCGGTGGCGGAGAACGTGTTCGCGGGCGACCCGGCCACGGTCGGCGAGCGGGTCGCGGGCTTCGTGGTGGGGCTGTGGGAGCAGCCGGAGGTCCGGGAGCGGCTGCTGGCGCTGGTGCGGACGGCGGCGACCGACGAGGAGGTGGCGGCCCTGATGCGCGGCTTCATGGTGACCGAGCTGGTGGGCCGGGTGGCGTCCCAACTGGAGGTGGCCGAGCCGGAGTTGCGGGTGGAGATGGCGATGTCGCAGATCATCGGGCTGGCGATGGCCCGGTACGTGATCGCGGTGGAGCCGCTCGCCTCGGCACCCCCGGAGGCGATCGTCCCGCTGCTGGGACGCGCGCTCCAGGGGTGCCTGACGGGCTGAGCGGTCAGGCCTGGCCGCCGCCGAAGCGCTCGGTCCAGGCGGCCAGGTCCTCGTCGGTGATCTTGGCGAACAGCACCGGCGGGACGGTGAAGCCCGTCCCGGCCGGGACGAGGGCCAGCGCGCGGGCCTCCTCGGCGGAGACCCAGGTGCGGCTGTCGCCGTCCAGCGCGAAGGACTG
Source organism: Kitasatospora sp. NPDC001540 (assembly GCF_042894345.1). Classification (NCBI taxonomy): domain Bacteria; kingdom Bacillati; phylum Actinomycetota; class Actinomycetes; order Kitasatosporales; family Streptomycetaceae; genus Kitasatospora; species Kitasatospora sp. NPDC001540. Next base: position 49,862 of record NZ_JBIAVO010000012.1, on the reverse strand, counting down.
CCGGATCGCCTTGGCCGCGGCCGGGATGAACGGCTCGGAGACCACCGCATACAGGTGGATCAGGTTGATCGCGATGCGCAGGGTGCGCGCGGCCGCCTCCGGGTCGGTCTTGATCGCGGTCCACGGCGCGGTGACGTCCAGGTACGCGTTGCCCGCCGACCACAGCGCGCGCAGCGCCTGCGCGGCCTTGCGGAAGTTGAGCGCGTCGAGCTGGGCCTCGTACTCGGCGAGCAGCTCGGCGATCTGGGCGCCGAGCTGCTGCTCCGCCTCGCCGTTGGCCGCGCCCGCCGGGACCTCGTCGCCGAAGCGCTTGCGGCTGAAGGAGAGCACCCGGTTAACGAAGTTGCCCAGGGTGTCGGCGAGGTCCTTGTTGACCGTCGCCGCGAAGAGGTCCCAGGTGAAGCTGGAGTCGTCGGACTCCGGGGCGTTCGCCATCAGGTAGTAGCGCCAGTAGTCGGCGGGCAGCAGCTCCAGCGCGACGTCGGTGAAGATGCCGAGCTTCTGGCTGGTGGAGAACTTGCCGCCGTAGTACGTCAGCCAGTTGAACGCCTTGACGTAGTCGACCTTCTTCCACGGCCGGCGCGAGCCCAGGATCGTGGCCGGGAACATCACCGTGTGGAACGGGACGTTGTCCTTCGCCATGAACTCGGTGTAGCGGACGGTGTCGTCCGCCTCGTACCACCAGGAGCGCCAGTCGCCGCCGGTCGCGTCCGCCCACTCCTTGGTCGCGCCGATGTACTCGATCGGGGCGTCGAACCAGACGTAGAACACCTTGCCCTCGGCGGCCAGTTCGGGCCACACGTCGGCCGGGACGGGGACGCCCCACTCCAGGTCGCGGGTGATCGCGCGGTCCTGCAGGCCCTCGGTCAGCCACTTGCGGGCGATCGAGGAGGCCAGCACCGGCCAGTTGTCGCCGTTCGCGGCGATCCAGGCCTCGACCTCGTCGGTCAGCTTCGACTGGAGGAGGAACAGGTGCTTGGTCTCGCGGACCTCCAGCTCCGAGCTGCCGCTGATCGCGGAGCGCGGCTCCAGCAGGTCGGTGGGGTCGAGCACCCGGGTGCAGTTCTCGCACTGGTCGCCGCGCGCCTTGTCGTAGCCGCAGTGCGGGCAGGTGCCGACGATGTAGCGGTCCGGCAGGAAGCGGCCGTCCGCGATCGAGTACACCTGGCGGATCGCCCGCTCCTCGATGAAGCCGTTGGCGTGCAGCTCGCGGGCGATCTCCTGGGTGATCTCCCGGTTCTGCGGGGAGGAGGAGCGGCCGAAGTAGTCGAAGGACAGCTGGAAGCCGTCGTAGACCGCCTTCTGCTGGTCGTGCGCGCGGGCGCAGAACTCGGCCACCGGCAGCCCGGCCTCCTGCGCGGCCAGCTCGGCGGGGGTGCCGTGCTCGTCGGTCGCGCAGATGTACAGCACCTCGTGGCCGCGCTGGCGCAGGTACCGGGCGTACACGTCCGCCGGGAGCATCGACCCGACCATGTTGCCCAGGTGCTTGATCCCGTTGATGTAGGGAAGCGCGCTGGTGATCAACTGCCGAGTCATCCTGGGGGACTCCCATGCTCTCCGGCGGGCGCCCCGGGGCGCCCGCGGGCTGGTTCGGAAGAGCCGGTGCGGGGCGTTTCGGCTGCCGTCCGGCCGGATGCCAATCGTACCGAACCGGGGTGTCCCGGCCGTACCGCTTATCGGGGAGCTGTCAAGGGGCCCGGCACGAGGGGGCGGACGGGCGGCCCGGGCCGGTGACGGCGTGCGCGGTGCCGGGTTCCCTCCGGGCCGCGGCGGGCGCGCGTCTTGACGGGAGGGGCGCGCGGCGCAAAACTCATCACATGATGAATTCTTCGGCGGGGTCGTCCGGCGACCCCGCGGTCCGGATCGACGGACTGGTGGTGCGGCGCGGCGGGAACACCGTGCTGCCCGGGCTCGACCTGGTGGTGGAGCGGGGCAGCGTGACCGGGTTGCTGGGGCCCAGCGGGTGCGGGAAGACCACCCTGCTGCGCAGCGTCGTCGGGGTGCAGCGGACCACCGCGGGCACCGTCACCGTGCTCGGCCGCCCGGCCGGGGCCGCCGCGCTGCGCGACCGGGTCGGCTACGTCACCCAGGCCCCCTCGGTGTACGGCGACCTGACCGTCGGCGAGAACCTCGACCACTTCGCGGCGATCCTCGGCGCCCCGCCCGGCGACCCGGCCCGGGTGATCGCCCAGGTCGGCCTGGAGGCCCACCGCCGCACCCCCGTCGCCCGGCTCTCCGGCGGCCAGCGGGCCCGCGTCTCGCTCGCCGCCGCCCTGCTCGGCCGCCCCGAGCTGCTCGTCCTGGACGAACCCACCGTCGGCCTCGACCCCGTGCTGCGGCAGGAGCTGTGGCGGCTGTTCCGGGAGCTCGCCGCGGGCGGCGCCACCCTGCTGGTCTCCAGCCACGTCATGGACGAGGCCACCCGCTGCGACCGCCTGCTGCTGATGCGCGAGGGCCGCCTGCTCGCCCACGACACCCCCGCCGCGCTGCTCGCCGCCACCGGCGCGCCCGACGTCGAGACCGCCTTCCTCACCCTCGTCCGCACCGCGCCGGAGGCCGTCCGATGAGCGCCGCCACCCGCCGTACCCTCGCCACCGCCGCCCGTGTGCTGGCCCAACTGCGGCACGACCCGCGGACGGTGGCCATGCTGCTGTTCGTGCCCTGCCTGCTGCTGGTGCTGCTGCGCTACATGTACGACGCGCAGCCCGCCACCTTCGACCGGATCGGCCCCGAGCTGCTCGGCGTCTTCCCGCTGCTGGTGATGTTCCTGGTCACCTCGGTCGCGATGCTCCGCGAACGCACCGGCGGCACCCTGGAACGCCTGCTCACCATGCCGCTCGGCAAGCTCGACCTGCTGCTCGGCTACGCGCTCGCCTTCGGCGCCGTCGCCCTGCTGCAGGCCGCCCTCGCCTCCGCGCTCGCCATCGGCGTGCTCGGCCTCGACGTCGCCGGGCCGGCCTGGATGCTGTTCGCCGTCGCGGTCGGCGACGGGCTGCTCGGCATGGCGCTGGGCCTGCTGGTCTCCGCGTTCGCCGCCACCGAGTTCCAGGCCGTCCAGTTCCTGCCCGCCGTGCTGCTGCCCCAACTGCTGCTCTGCGGGCTGTTCGTGGCCCGCGACGACATGGCGCCGGCGCTGCGGCTGCTCTCCGACGTCCTGCCGCTCTCGTACGCCGTCGACGCGATGGGACGGATCACCACGCAGGGCGGCGTCGGCGGACGCGTCCTCGCCGACCTCGCCGTGGTCGCCGGGAGCGCCCTGCTCGCCCTCGGCCTCGGCGCCGCGACGCTGCGGCGGCGCACCGACTGACGGCGGCCGGACGACGGCGGCGTTCGTGACCCTCCCGTGCCCGGGTCGTCATCGGGGCGGCCCGGGCCCTGGGGCAGAATCGACGGCATGACCGAATCCGACCGGACACCCCACCAGGGTTCCGCCGCCGACGAGCCCGTGTACGCCGACCGCGTCTACCGCTCCGTCCCCAGCGTCATCGCGGGCGTCATGATGCTCGCCGTCGCCGCCTGGCTGATCATCGACGCCGTGGTGTCCGGCACCGGGGCCACCCCGTGGGTCGCGCTCGCCGCCGCGCCCGTCTTCGCCTTCCCGGTGATCGCCTACACCCTGCGGCCCGTGGTGCGCGCCGACGACCGGCGGCTGGTCGTCCGCAACCCGCTGCGGACGATCGTCGCGCCCTGGTCCACGGTCGAGGGGCTCAAGGCCGGGTACTCGGTCGAACTCTTCGCCTCCGGACGCAAGTTCCAGGTCTGGGCGATCCCGGTCTCGATCCGCCAGCGCAAGAAGGCCACCCGCCGGGCGAGCCGCGCCGCGGCCGAGGGCGACCCCGCGCTGCGCGGCCCCGACCGCCCCGGCCGGGCCCCCCGCACGCCCCGCCCGGACGAGCTCGACCCGACCCGCGCCTGGTCCGACGCGGTCGTCAACGCGCTCCAGGAACAGGCCGAGCGCAACGCGCACAAGCCCTCGGCGAGCGGCGAGCTCCAGGCGACCTGGTGCTGGTGGATCATCGCGCCGACCCTCGCGGGGCTGGTCGCGCTGGTCTCGGTGATCGCGGCGACCTGAGAAAAGCCCTTTCGGGGGCCGCCCGAACAGAACCCGAAGCCGATGCGCGCAACGGCAGTGAACCGCCAGCAGCCCCGTGCCCGCCGTTCCCCGGGCCCCTGATCGCGCGCCTTCCCGCTCAGGGGACGAGCAGGAGGCGCCCGCGCAGGGGGCCGGATTCCAGGCGGCGGTGGGCGTCGGCGACCTGCTCGAGGGGGAGCGTTCCGGCCGTGCGGGGGGTGAGGCCGGCGGTGGCGAGGGCGGCGAGGCGGGGGCCGTCGGCGCGGATCCAGACGCGGGTGACGCGGGTGCCGCGCAGCGGGGCCGGGCCGGTGCCGAGGACGGCGACCAGGGTGCCGCCGCCGCGGACCGCGTCGAGGGCGGCGGGGCCGAGCGAGGCGGCGTCGAGGGCGGCGTCCACCCCGGAGGGGACGGCCTCGCGGACGGCCGCGGCCAGGTCCGCCGAGCGCGGGACGAAGGTCTCGGCGCCCAGCCCGCGCACCAGCGCCCCGTCGGCGTCGCCCGCCGCGGCGACCACCCGCAGTCCGGCCCGGACGGCGAGCTGGACGGCGAAGCCGCCCACCGACCCGGCCGCGCCGGTGACCAGGAGGGTCGAGCCGGGGCGCAGGTCCGCGAGGTCGAGGGCCTGGGCGGCGGTGAGGGCGCCCAGCGGCAGCCCGGCCGCGGCGACCGGGTCGAGGCCGTCGGGGAGCGGGGCCAGCGCGTCCGCGTCGAGGACGACCTGCTCGGCCTGCGCCTTGAGCGGGAGGCCCAGCCGGTCGGACAGGCCGATGACGGGCTCGCCGCGCCGGAAGCCGGTGACGCCGGGGCCGAGCGCGTCGACCGTGCCGGAGACGTCCCAGCCGAGGCCGGTGACCGCGCGGGCGGGCAGCAGCCCGGCGGCGGTCAGCGCGCCCGAGCGGGTCTGCAGGTCGACGGGGTTGACGGCGGCGGCGGTCACCCGCACGCGCACCTGGCCGGGCCCCGGTGCGGGCACCGGGACGTCGGCGACCTCCAGGACGTCGGGGCCGCCGAAGGAACGGAGGATCACTGCTCTCATGACGGCCACGCTAGGCAGCGCTACTCTCCCGGGGGAAGTAGGTACCTGGAAGTGCGTATCCCACCGGAGAGTGCCCGATGCCGACCCGTACCGCCGCCCAGCGCCGCGAGCAGGAGCGCGTCCGTTACGATGCCTACCTGGCCCAGTGCCCCGCCCGGCAACTGCTGGAGCGGATCGGTGACAAGTGGGTCAGCCTGGTCCTGAACGCCCTGGCGGACGGGCCGCTGCGCCACGGCGAACTGAACCGGATCGTGGCCGGGGTGAGCCAGAAGATGCTCACCCAGACCCTGCGCGCCCTGGAGCGCGACGGCCTGGTGACGCGGACCGTCACCCCGACGGTGCCGGTCCGCGTCGACTACGGGCTCACCGCGCTCGGCCGGTCGCTGCTCCCGGTGGTCGCCGCGGTCAAGGACTGGGCGGAGACCCACATCGAGGAGGTGCACGCCGCGCGGCGGGCCTACGACGGCTGACCCGGCGCGACCACGTACTTGCCCTCGCCGCGGCCGGTGGCGAGCAGGTCGTGGGCGGCGGGGACGGCGGCCAGGTCGGGGAGGACGGTCACCGGGGCGTCGAGGCGCCCGGTGGCGAGCAGGTCGAGGGAGCGGCGGATCGCGTCGGCGACCTTCGCGGGGGCGCCGGTGAGCAGGCCGTTGTGGCTGAAGGCGGTGAGGGTGGCGTTGGCGGCGAGCAGCCGGGGGAGGCCCGGGAGGGGGTCGGGGGTGCCGCCGCCCGCGTTGCCGAACAGGACGATGCGGCCGCCGGGGGCGAGCAGGTCGAGGTCGAGGTCGACGGCGGCGGTGCCGAGCGGGTCGAGGACGAGGTCGATGCCGCGCCCGTCGTTGTCCGCCCGCAGGCGGGCGGCCAGGTCGGCGGGGTCGGTGCCGCGGGCGTGCGCCGCGTGGTAGCCGTGGCGCAGGGCGACGGCGGTCTTCTCGGGGCGGCCGACGGTGCCGAGCAGACGGCCGCCGCCGAGGTGGGGGAGCAGGCGGGCGACGGAGGTGCCGATGCCGCCGCTGGCCGAGTGGACGAGGACGCTCTCGCCGGGGGCGAAGCGTCCGGCGTCGGTGAGCAGCAGCAGCGTGGTGGCGAGGCCGAGCGGAGTGGTGGCGGCGACGTGCAGCGGGACGCCGTCGGGGACGGGGACGGTGAGGACCGCGTCGGCGACCGCGACCTCGGCGAGGCCGCCGGCCCGGGTGGCGGCGACCACGGGGGTGCCGACGGCGAGGTGGGTGACGCCCTCGCCGAGGGCGCGGACGGTTCCGGCGACCTCCTTGCCGGGGTGGTGCGGCCAGCTGCCGGTGTAGGCGCCGTCGCCGCGGCGGGCCATCACGTCGACGAAGTTGAGCCCGGCGTAGGCGACGTCGATCGCGACCTGGCCGGGGCCGGGCCGCGGCGGTTCGATGTCCAGGACGTGGCTGTGTTCGGCGCCGCCTGCTTCGGTCATGACGAGTGCGCGCACGGTGGTCCCCCTCGATGTGTTTCGAGATACGATGTTCTACGAACGTCGAAATTAGTACCACGCAACTTCGACATCTGTCGAACATCCCAGGAGGAGGCGCCCGTGCCCCGTCCCAGCCGCCGCCGCGAGGCGCCCCAGTACCCCGACACCGCCGACATCGACCTGCTGGACGTCCTGCACGCGCTCTCCGACCCGACCCGGATGACCATCGTGCAGACCCTCAGCGCGGAACCCGAACGCGCCTGCGGCACCTTCCCGGTGGACGTCGCGCCCTCCACCCTCAGCCACCACTTCAAGGTGCTGCGCGAGGCGGGCCTGATCCGGCACCGCGAGGAGGCCAACCGCCGACTGACCACCCTGCGCGCGGCCGACCTGGAGGAGCGCTTCCCGGGCCTGCTGGGTACGGTGGTCGCCGCGTACCGGAACGGCGGCTAGCGGAGGCCGGGTTGGGGATCGACGGGGCACGGGGCGGACGCCGGGGGATCGACACCGGGCCGTGGGACGTGCGGGAGGGCGCCGGGCCGTACGGGACGGAGCTGCGCTGCGAAGTGCTCGGGGAGGACCTCACCACCGCCCGCCAGGTCCGGACGTCCTTCTCGGTGTTCGGCTGCGACGGCCCGGGCTGGGTGCTGCGGGCGGTGGCCGGCGGGGTGGGCGCCGATCGGGGCCCGGCGGACTGGGCCTACGCCTTCTTCGCCGGGACGGTGGTGGCGCCGTCCGCCGTGCCGGTCGCCGTACCCGCCTCCCCCGCCGGGTTCGGGTCCTTCCAACCCGGCCTGCACCTCGAGCCCGTCCTGCTCCGACTGCCCGACGGGGATGCGCCCGCCACCACCACCGGCCCGCTCCGCCTCGGCGACCGGTGGTGGTGACGCGCCGTCAGGCCAGGCCCGCGGCGGTGGCGAAGTCCTGCTTGAGGGCGTCGAGGAGGGCCTGGGCGCGGAGGCGGGCGGCGGGCAGGTCCGCGGCGGTGGCGACCGGGAGGACGACCTCCAGGTAGCACTTGAGCTTGGGCTCGGTGCCGGAGGGGCGGACGACGACGCGGGCGGAGGAGACGGACGGGCCGTCGAGGAGGTAGCGCAGGCCGTCGGTGGGCGGCAGGTCGGCGCTGCCCGCGGACAGGTCGTCGGCGCGGGTGACGGCCAGGCCCGCCAGTTCGACGGGGGGCTTCTCGCGCAGCGCGGCCATCGCGTCCGAGATGACGGAGAGGTCCTCGACCCGGACGGAGAGCTGGTCGGTGGCGTGCAGGCCGTGCGCGAGGGCGAGTTCGTCCAGCAGGTCGGTGAGGGTGCGGCCCTCGCGCCCCAGTCCGGCGGCGAGTTCGGCGATCTGCAGGGCGGCCGTGACGCCGTCCTTGTCGCGCACGCCGTCCGGGTCGACGCAGTAGCCGAGCGCCTCCTCGTAGCCGTAGCGGATGCCCTCGGTGCGGGAGATCCACTTGAAGCCGGTCAGCGTCTCGGCGTAGCCCAGCCCGGCCGCGGCGGCGATCTTGCCGAGCAGGGTGGAGGAGACGATGGTGGTGGCGAACACGCCCGGCGCGCCCTTGGCGGCGACGGCCGCGCCCAGCAGGGCGCCGACCTCGTCGCCGCGCAGCATCCGCCAGTCACCGTCGGCGGTGGGGACGGCGACGGCGCAGCGGTCGGCGTCCGGGTCGTTGGCGATCACCAGGTCGGGGCGGGCCGCGCGGGCGGCGGCGAAGGCGAGGTCCATCGCGCCGGGCTCCTCCGGGTTGGGGAACGCGACGGTGGGGAAGTCCGGGTCCGGCTCGGCCTGTTCGGCGACCACGGTCGGCGCGGGGAAGCCGGCGGCGGCGAACGCGGCGAGCAGCACGTTGCGGCCGACGCCGTGCAACGGGGTGTAGACGGTGGTGAGTTCGCGCGGGCCGTCGGCGTCCAGCACCGAGACGGCGCGGGCGAGGTAGGCGTCCAGCACGTCCTCGCCGAGCACCTCCCAGCCGCCCTCCGCGCGCGGGACGTCGGCGAGCGCGCCCAGCGCGTCGATCTCGGCGGCGATGTCCGCGTCCGCGGGCGGGACGATCTGCGAACCGTCGCCCAGGTACACCTTGTAGCCGTTGTCCTGCGGCGGGTTGTGGCTGGCGGTGACCACCACGCCCGCCGCCGCGCCCAGGTGCCGGATCGCGAACGCCAGGACGGGCGTCGGCAGCGCCCGCGGCAGCAGCGCGGCGCGCAGCCCGGCGCCGACCACCACGGCCGCGGTGTCCAGCGCGAAGTCGTACGACTTGTGCCGGGCGTCGTAGCCGATCACCACCAGGTCGCCCAGCCCGGGGTGCTTGCGGACGTACCCGGCCAGGCCCGCCGCGGCCCGGATCACCACGGCCCGGTTCATCCGCATCGGCCCGGCGCCCAGCTCCCCGCGCAGCCCGGCGGTGCCGAACTGCAGCCGCCCGGCGAAGCGTTCGGCCAGCCGGGACCAGGCGATCCGCTCCTCGGCCTCGGCCTCCGGCCCCTCGGCGGCCGCCAGCAGCGCGGTCAGCTCCGCGCGGGTCTCCGGGTCGGGGTCCTCGGCCAGCCAGTCGCGGGCCCGGTCGAGGAGGTCGTTGGTGGGTGCCTGCGGCATGCGGCCCGCTCCCTGGGTGTGTGAGGACGAGGGGTGAGAGAGGTGTGAGGACGAGGCGTGCGGCACGTGCCCGGGGCGCGAGGGCGGACGGGCGGCGCGGGGCGGGCGGCGGGCCCGGCCCCGGGCGGCCCGGCCCCCCGCCCGCCCGGCTGCTCCGCGCTGCTGGTCGTCACGGTCACTGATTCTCCGTCAGCCGCGCGCCCCCGCGGGGGAGTCCGGCCCCCGCCGTGGTGTCAGATCCGTTCCAGGACCTTCGCCAGCAGGGCGCCCATCCGCTCGGCGGAGGCCTTGCCGGCCGCCAGCACCTCGGCGTGGTTGAGGGGCTCGCCGGTGATGCCCGCGGCCAGGTTGGTGACCAGCGAGATGCCGAGCACCTCGGCCCCGGCCTCGCGGGCGGCGATGGCCTCCAGGGTGGTGGACATGCCGACGAGCTCGCCGCCGATCGCCCGGGCCATGTTGACCTCGGCCGGGGTCTCGTAGTGCGGGCCGCGGAACTGCACGTAGACGGCCTCGTCGAGGGACGGGTCGATCTCGCGGCAGAGGGTGCGCAGGCGCTTGGAGTACAGGTCGGTGAGGTCGACGAAGTTGGCGCCGACGATCGGGGAGTCCGCGGTCAGGTTGATGTGGTCGCTGATCAGCACCGGCTGGCCGGGGACCCAGCCCTCGCGCAGGCCGCCGCAGCCGTTGGTGAGCACGATCGTCCGGCAGCCCGCCGCGGCGGCGGTGCGCACGCCGTGCACCACGGTGGCCACGCCGTGGCCCTCGTAGTAGTGGTTGCGGCCGAGGAAGACCAGGGCCCGGCGCTCCTCGCCCGCGCCGGGGATCCGCACCGAGCGGATGGTGCCGGCGTGGCCGGCCACCGCAGGGGCGGGGAAGCCGGGGAGGTCGGTGACCGGGAACTCGGCCAGCGTCTCGCCGAGGGCGTCGGCGGCCGGCACCCAGCCGGAGCCCATCACCAGGGCGACGTCGTGGCGCTCGGCGCCGGTGAGTTCGCGCAGCCGGTCGGCGGCGCCCCGGGCGGCGGCGTAGGGGTCGGCGGAGACGACCGTCTGAGGAGATGCGTTCACGCGGTCGAGGATAGGTCAAATCTGCCTACGCGCGTAGACAGCACGCCCAGGCCATGCCGGATCGTTACCCGGATTGCACGGAAGCACGGCATTCGTCCCCGCGACGGCAAGGGTTCCCGGCGGAACCCACCACGGCCCGGCGAGGAGCGGCGCGGCCCGTCGGCAGGCGCGGCCGCCGGCGGGGGCGGCCGTCAGCAGGGGCGGCGGCGCAGGTCCAGCACGTAGTCGTCGGGGGCGCCGGCGCTCTCCGCCGCGTCCGCGATCAGGCCCAGGTAGCGGGCGGCGGGCAGCCCGCCCTCGTAGTCGTTCAGCACGTACGTCCAGACCGCGACCTCGCCGTCCAGGGTCTGCGCGCGCAGCTTCACCTTGCGGTAGATGCCGAGCTGCACGCCCTCCCAGCGGTCCAGACCGTCCTCGTCCATCGGGGCGACGTCGTAGAGCGAGACGAAGACCTGCTCCTTCTCGTCCTCCACCACGGTGGCCAGCGAGCCCTCCCAGCCGAGCTGCTCACCGCCGAAGGTCAGCCGCCAGCCGGGCAGCCAGCCGGTGCCGCGCAGCGGGGAGTGCGGGGCGCGGCGGGACATCTGCCGGGCGTCGAGGTTGGTGGCGTAGGCGGCGTAGAGCGACATGGCGCCAGCCTACGGGAGCCGGACGGTCCACCGGGCTGCGCGTCCGGAGCGGGCCTACCGTGGAAGGAGGTCTCACCCCGCGGGCGAACCCGCCGGGTCGGGGGCGGGGTGCGCGCCGGACGGGAGCGTCCTGATGCGACAACTACCGGTGGTGGCGGGTGTCCCCGTCGTGGCGGCGGTGCTGCTGGCGACCGCGGTCGGCTGCGGGTCCAACGGCGGCGGCCAGGCGGGGGCCAGCCCGCCGGGCGCGGTGACCGTCACCGCGACGCCCACCCCGACCGTCACCGTCACGCCGACCCCGACCCCGACGGTCACCGTCACCCCGCAGACGGTCACCGCCACGCCGAACCCGACCGTCACGGTCACCACCGCGAGGGGCGGCAACCCGACGTTCACCAACGCCACCGCCGTGGTCACCCAGTACTACGAGGACATCACCAACCACGACTACGCGGCGGCGTGGGCGCTGGGCGGCAAGAACATCGGCGGCAGCGACTACAACGGCTGGGTGAAGGGCTACGCCACCACGGCGCGGATCTACCTCGGCACCAGCAGCGAGTTCGGCTCCGGCCAGGTGCGCGCGGTGATCTACGCGGTGCAGACCGACGGCAGCACGAAGACCTACGAGGGCACCTACACGGTGTCCAACGGGGTGCTGGTGGCGGCCTCGATCCAGCAGACCGGCTAGCTGCGGGCCGGGCGGCGCGGCCGGGCGGCGCGACCGGAGCGGGATCGGCGCGCGACCGGCGCGGGGCAACAACAACGGCCCCGGCGTGGAATCGGTTCCGGCATGCGGGAGAATGGGGCACGTGACTCGGATCGTGATCATCGGTGGCGGACCAGGCGGATACGAGGCGGCCCTCGTGGCCGCCCAGCTCGGCGCGGAGGTGACCGTCGTCGACCGCGACGGTCTGGGCGGATCGGCGGTGCTGACGGACTGCGTGCCGTCCAAGACGCTGATCGCCACCGCCGAGGTGATGACCAGCTTCGACAGCTCCTACGAGGAACTCGGCATCCTGGTCGCGGACGGCACGCCGGACCCGGCCGACCCGGCCCGGGTGGTCGGCGTCGACCTCGGCAAGGTCAACCGGCGCGTGAAGCGCCTGGCGATCGCGCAGTCCCACGACATCACCCAGGCGGTCACCCGCGCCGGGGTCACCGTGCTGCGCGGCCGCGGCCGGCTCGGCGGCGGCGGCCAGGCGATCGACGGCTCCCGCGAGGTGCTGGTCGACCTCGCCGACGGCGGCACCGAGTCGGTGCGCGCCGACGCGGTGCTGATCGCCACCGGCGTGCGCCCGCGCGAGCTGCCCGACGCCCAGCCGGACGGCGAGCGGATCCTCGCCTGGACGCAGGTCTACGACCTGGAGGAGCTGCCGCGCGAGCTGATCGTGGTCGGCTCCGGCGTCACCGGCGCCGAGTTCGCCGGCGCCTACCAGGCGCTCGGCTCGAACGTCACGCTGGTCTCCTCGCGCGACCGGGTGCTCCCGGGCGAGGACCCGGACGCCGCCGAGGTGCTGGAGGACGTGTTCCGCCGCCGCGGCATGAACGTGATGAGCCGCTCCCGGGCCGAGAGCGCCAAGCGCATCGGCGACCGGGTCGAGGTGACCCTGGCCGACGGCAAGGTGATCACCGGCACGCACTGCCTGATGGCGGTCGGCTCCATCCCCAACACCGCGGACCTGGGCCTGGAGGAGGCCGGGGTCGCGGTCAACGACTGGGGCCAGATCAAGGTCGACCGGGTCTCCCGCACCTCCGCCCCCGGCGTGTACGCGGCGGGCGACTGCACCGGCGTCTTCATGCTGGCCTCGGTGGCCGCCATGCAGGGCCGGATCGCGATGTACCACGCGCTCGGCGACGCGGTGCAGCCGCTGAACCTGAAGACCGTGGCGTCCAACGTGTTCACCGACCCGGAGATCGCCACCGTCGGCTACACCCACGCCGACGTGACCTGCGGGAAGATGGACGCCGTCGAGGTCAAGCTCCCGCTGCGCGGCAACCCGCGGGCCAAGATGCAGGGCATCCGGGACGGCTTCGTGAAGCTGTTCGCCCGCCCCGGCACCGGCATCGTGGTCGGCGGCGTGGTGGTCGCCCCGCGCGCCTCCGAGCTGATCCACTCCATCTCGCTGGCGGTGGACAACAACCTGACGGTGGAGCAGGTCGCGAGCGCCTTCACGGTCTACCCGTCGCTGTCCGGCTCGACCGCCGAGGCGGCCCGCCAGCTGCACATCCGCAAGCGCGAGGGCGCCGGCTCCTAGGGGCGCGCGGGACGTACGGGAACGAGCCGGGCGCGCGCGGCCCGGCTCACCCGGTCGGCGGGGCGCGCATTGTACGGTCGTGCGCCGTTCCGAGGTGAGCAAATCCCGTTACCAGGTGCAAACGCCTGAAAGCAGACGGTCACTCGGGTTACCGTCGGTCCTGTGTTTGCAGCAGAACGTCGCCAGTTGATCCTAGAGATGGTGCGCGCCAACGGAGCCGTGTCGCTCCGTGAACTGGCCCGCGTCGTCCAGACCTCCGAAGTCACCGTCCGTCGGGACGTCCGGGCGCTGGAGTCCGAAGGGCTGCTCGACCGCCGCCACGGCGGAGCGGTGCTGCCCGGCGGGTTCAGCCGTGACCCGGGCTACCCGCAGAAGACCCACCTCGCCACCGCCGAGAAGAGCGCCATCGCCGACCTCGCCGCGGACCTGGTCGAGGAGGGCGACGCCATCGTGGTCGGCGCCGGCACCACCACCCAGGAGCTGGCCCGCCGGCTCGCCCGGGTGCCGGGGCTGACGGTGGTCACCAACTCGCTGCTGGTCGCCCAGGCGCTGGCGCACGCCAACCGGGTCGAGGTGGTGATGACCGGCGGCACCCTGCGCGGCTCCAACTACGCCCTGGTGGGCAGCGGCGCCGAGCAGTCGCTGGCCGGGCTGCGGGTCACCAAGGCGTTCATCTCCGGCAGCGGCCTGACCGCCGAACGCGGCCTGTCCACCGCCAACATGCTCTCCGCCTCGGTCGACCGGGCGCTGGTGCAGGCCGCCAACGAGGTGATCGTGCTGGCCGACCACACCAAGCTCGGTGCGGACAGCATGTTCCAGACCGTCGCCACCGAGGCGATCACCCGGCTGGTCACCGACGAGCGCACCCTGCTGGACGACCTCACCTCCCGCGAGCAGCACGCGCTCGCCGACTGCGGGGTGCAGGTCTCGGTCGCCTCGCTCGGCCTGACCGCCGAGTCCGGGGCGCACCCGCAGGCCGCCCGCCGCCCGTCCGGGCCGCCCGGCCTGGCCCCCGGCAGCCCGCTGCCCGGCCAGCGCCGCCCCGCCCCGCCCGGGGCGCTGCCGCCCGCCGCCCGGCTCGCCGAGCGGATCCGCTGACGGCACTCCGGCCGACCGCCCCCGGGGCGCCCCGCTGACCGGTTCCGGCCCGCCCGGCGCCGACCCCTGGCCGCCCCGACCGACCCGCTTGTAGCGTCTGCCCCCATGGACGCAGCGAGCGAAACACTCGACCGCACGACCGAACTGACGGTACGTCAGGCCCGTGGCGGCCGCGGCCCCGCGACCTGGGGGCAGCGCGCCATCCACTCCGCCCTCGCGCGGCTCGGCAGCGACGCGCCCCGCTACAACCTGCGGCTGGCCGCCCCCGTCGACCCCGGCCTGGCGCCGGACGCGGTGCTCCGCGCCTACACCGAACTGCTGCACCTGCACGACGCGTTGCGCACCCGGCTGCTCGCGGAGGACGGCGACCTGGTGCAGGTCGTCGACGCCGACGGCGTCCTCCCGGTGGCGCTGCTGCACCGGGACACGCCCGACCTGGCCGCCGCGGCCGCCGCGGAGCTGGTCGCCGGGTACGCCGCCGAGCCCTTCGACCCGGCCCGCGCGTGGCCGGTGCGACTGGCCCTGGTGCTGGTCGACGGCCTGGTCCGGCAGGCCGTGATCGTGCTCTCGCACACCGCCGCGGACGGCTGGGGGATGCGCCGGATGGTCCGCGACCTGATGCTGCTGACCGCCGGGCGCACCGCCGAAGAGCTGCGCGCCGAACGGGAGTTCACCCAGCCGCTGGAGGAGGCCGCCGAGCAGCGCTCGCCGCGCGGCCGCCGCCGGGACGCCGCCGCCCGGCGGCACTGGCGGGAGAAGCTGGCGCTGGGCCCGCGCACCCTGCTGCCCCGCCCGGCCGCCGAGCCCGACCCGGAGCGGCCCTTCCCGTACGCGGTGCTGCGCTCCCCGGCGCTGGCCGCCGCGCTGCCGGTGGCCGCGGCCCGGCTGCGCAGCAGCGACGCGACGGTGCTGCTGGCCGCCGCCGCCACCGAGTTGGCGCGGCTCGGCGGGCAGCGCGGCTTCCTGTGCCAGGTGGTGGTCGGCAACCGGTTCACCGAACAGGCCGCCGAGGCCGTCACCACGCTCGCCCAGGAGGGCCTGTTCCACCTCCCGGAGATCGCCGAGGAGTTCGCCGAGACCGTCCGCCGCGCCCAGGGCCCTGCGCTGACCGCCTACCGCCACTCCGGTTACGACAAGCCGCAGTTGGACGCCGACCTGGAGCAACTGCGCTCCGAGGGCGTCGAGTTGGCCGACCACTCGGTGTTCTGGAACGACACCCGGGATCCGCTGGCCGCGCTGATGTCCGACGGCTCGGAGCAGGCGGGTGCGGTGGAGCGGGAGTTGAGCTTCCCCGACGCGTTCCCGGCCCGCCCGGGGGTGTCCGTCGCGGTGGACGTGGTCGTGGTGCCCGGCGCGGTGGAGCTGCGGATGGTGGCGGACGGCGCGCTGCTGGACCGGGAGCGGATGGGGCAGTTCCTGTGCGGCGTCGAGGAGTTGGTGCTGGGCGCGGCCGGATGACCGGAAGGGGGGGGGGGGGGGGGGGGGGGCCCCCCCCCCCGCCCCCCCCCCCCCTTCCGTCACGCGTCCGGTGCTCAGACGTCCTTGATCTCGCAGAGCGCGGCGCCGCTGGAGACCGAGGCGCCGACCTCGGCCTTGAGGCCGACGACGGTGCCGGCCTTGTGGGCGTTGAGCGGCTGCTCCATCTTCATCGCCTCCAGGACGACGATCAGCTCGCCCGCGGCGACGACCTGGCCCTCCTCCACGGCGACCTTCACGATGGTGCCCTGCATCGGAGAGGCCAGGGTGTCGCCGGAGACCGCCGAGGCGGCCTTCTTGGTGCCCGCCCGGCGCTTGGCCTTGGCGGCGGACGCCCCGGCCACGGGGGCCGCGGCGACGCCCAGCGAGGAGGGCAGCGAGACCTCGATCCGCTTGCCGCCGACCTCGACGACCACGGTCTCGCGGCCCTCGGGCTCCTCGCCGTCGGCGCCGGCGCCGACGAACGCCGGGATGGTGTTCTCGAACTCGGTCTCGATCCACCGGGTGTAGACCGTGAACGGCTCGGTGGAGCCGGTCAGTTCGGGGGCGAAGGCGGGATCGGTCACCACGGCCTGGTGGAACGGGATGGCGGTGGCCATGCCCTCGACCTTGAACTCCTCCAGGGCGCGCTTGGCGCGCTGCAGGGCCTGCTTGCGGTCGGCGCCGGTGACGATCAGCTTGGCCAGCAGGGAATCCCAGGCGGGGCCGATCACCGAGCCGGACTCGACGCCGGCGTCCAGCCGGACGCCCGGGCCGGACGGCGGGGCGAACAGCGTGACGGTGCCGGGCGCGGGCAGGAAGTTGCGGCCCGGGTCCTCGCCGTTGATCCGGAACTCGATGGAGTGGCCGCGGATCTCCGGGTCGTCGTAGCCGAGCTCCTCGCCGTCCGCGATCCGGAACATCTCGCGGACCAGGTCGATGCCGGCGACCTCCTCGGAGACCGGGTGCTCGACCTGCAGACGGGTGTTGACCTCCAGGAAGGAGATCAGGCCGTCCTGGGAGACCAGGAACTCGCAGGTGCCGGCGCCGACGTAGCCCGCCTCGCGCAGGATCGCCTTGGAGGCGCGGTACAGCTCGGCGTTCTGCTCGGGGGTGAGGAACGGCGCGGGCGCCTCCTCGACCAGCTTCTGGTGGCGGCGCTGCAGCGAGCAGTCGCGGGTGGAGACGACCACCACGTTGCCGTGCTGGTCGGCCAGGCACTGGGTCTCCACGTGCCGCGGCTTGTCCAGGTACTGCTCGACGAAGCACTCGCCGCGGCCGAACGCGGCGACCGCCTCGCGGACCGCCGAGTCGTACAGCTCGGGGATCTCCTCCAGCGTGCGGGCGACCTTCAGGCCGCGGCCGCCGCCGCCGAACGCCGCCTTGATGGCGACCGGCAGGCCGTGCTCGGCGGCGAAGGCCACCACCTCGTCGGCGCCCGAGACCGGGTCGGCGGTGCCCGCGACCAGCGGGGCGCCGGCGCGCTGGGCGACGTGCCGGGCGGTGACCTTGTCGCCCAGGTCGCGGATGGCCTGCGGCGGCGGGCCGATCCAGGTCAGGCCGGCGTCGAGCACGGCCTGCGCGAACTCGGCGTTCTCGGACAGGAAGCCGTACCCGGGGTGGACCGCGTCCGCACCCGAGTCGGCAGCGGCCTTGAGCACCTTGGCGATGTCCAGGTAGCTGGTGGCCGGGGTGTCGCCGCCCAGCGCGTAGGCCTCGTCGGCCGCCCGCACGTGCAGCGCGTCCCGGTCAGGCTCCGCGTACACCGCGACGCTGGCGATACCGGCATCCCGGCAGGCCCGGGCGACGCGGACGGCGATTTCTCCGCGGTTGGCGATGAGCACCTTGCGCACTGTGGCTCCCTTCTCGAACCTGGTCGAGTCTATGGATTGGAGGGCGCTACCGGCGAGTAGTCCCTGGTGGTGAGCGTGCTCACACGCTCGGTGGTCCGACTCCCGTACGGGCGGCGGATGTTGGCGCCGCGCCGCAGGCAGCGGGCGCGCGGCGCCCGCGCGCCGGGGTGCGGGAGGGTCCGCGGGGGCGGGGTGGCCTTGGCCACACCGGGTCGGTTCAGACGGCCGCCGGCTGGGGACGGGTGGTCGCCGCGGCCGTCACGTCGGCCTCGAACTCGACCACGTCCGGCCCGTAGGCCCGGGCGTTCACCAGGCGCAGCACCACCGCGAAGGTCCCGTCCCGGCCGTGCCTGCGGGCCAGCGTCCGGTGGTGCGCGGCCAGGTAGCGGGCCGCCGCGTGGTTGGACACCGCGGTCTGCCCGGCTATCACGAACACCGGACGGCTGCCCGCGCGCAGGTGTATCCGGGCCAGCAGCACGTACGCCCGCTGGCCGGGCTCCTCCGCCGCCGTCCGGAACCGGAACTCGCGCGCACCGGCCAGCAGGGTCTGCACCGGGTGCCCGGCCTCCGGCGGCGGCTCGACGAACGAGACGCCGGGCAGCCAGGACGCCAGGTGCGCGGCCGTCCGCTTGTTGCTCACCGGGCCGCCCACGCAGAACTCGGTCTTGTCGCCCAGCCCCTGCCGGACCTCGTCGTGCCCGGTCAGCGTCGCCTGCGCGCCGCAGCCGCGGACCAGCGCGGCCAGCTCCATCAGCGCGTACACGTCGTCGCGGGCCACGCTCGCCCGGTCCGGCGCCCCGGCCTGGCGGTTGACCACCAGCAGTGCCTCACCGGCGGCCGGGAGGCCGAAGAAGGCCCGCTCCCGCTCCAGCCGACGCCGTCGGCGCACCGACTGGGCCAGCCAGCCGAGAACGCCACTGATCGCCGAAGCGACCACTCCCAGAACGACGTTGAGCACACCATCGGTCATCTTCCGCTCCTCGTCGCTCCTCTCCGGGTCCGGCTGCGTCAGCCTAACGGGGCCCCGGTGGCAGCGGAGTGGAACTCTGCGACAGATGTGCGGGCCCGGTTCTGTCCGTTTCCGCACCCAGGAAGTGGAATCAATGCCTCCATTTCCCTCCGGTGCTCCTGCGGCGGCGGATTGGTCCGGACCATTGACCCCGATCCGCCCGCTCCCTAGCGTCTCAGCCACAAGCGCACCATCCGCACGATTCACGGGGGAAACGTGAAGCGTTCCACGCTGCCCGTCGCGCTGGCCGCGACCGCGCTGCTGCTCACCGCCTGCTCCAGCGGCTCCGGCTCCGGCTCCGGCTCGGGCCAGGCCGCCGCTCCGCCCGGCCCGAGCGCCAACACCTACGGCTGCCTCACCCGGGACCAGGCCGCCGAGGGCGCCTTCACCCTCGACGGCGGCAGCGCCGCCGGGAACCACCTGGACGCCTACTACCGGGACTCCGACGCCGGGCACGCCAAGGTCGGCGTGATCTTCTCGCACCAGGCCGACGGCTCGCTCTGCGAATGGGCCCCGGTCCTCGACCGGTTCACCGAGGCCGGGTACGCGGTCCTCGCCGTCACCTGTTCGGGCGACGTCACCGAGGCCATCAAGGCCGCCGAACGCCACTACCAGGGCAAGGGCGTCACCCAGGTCGCCCTGGTCGGCGCCTCCAAGGGCGCCGCCGCCTCGCTGGTCGCCGCCAAGCTCGACAACCCGCTGCCGGTCAAGGCCGTGGTCTCGCTCAGCTCGCCCCGGGCGTACTCGATGTTCAACGCCCTGCTCGCGGTCACCGTGGTGAAGACGCCCAGCTACTTCGCCGCCGAGCAGCGCGACTCCCCGTTCGCCGACAACGCCCAGGCCCTCTACGACGCCTCCGTCGCCGAGGACAAGCAGCTCAAGATCTACCCCGGCGGCAACCACGGCGCCCCGCTGCTCCAGGACGGCGCCCTGCCCGACGTGCTCGGCTACCTGGCGAAGCACGCCCCCGCGGCGGGTTAGGTCCTAGGCTCCCGGCGTCCACAGGTCGGTGATGCGCACGTCCAGCTCGGCGAGCAGGCGGCGCAGCAGCGGCAGGGACAGTCCGATCACGTTGCCGGGGTCGCCGTCGATCCCCTCCACGAACGGTGCCGAACGGCCGTCCAGGGTGAACGCCCCGGCCACGTGCAGCGGTTCGCCGGAGGCGACGTACGCGGCGACCTCGGCGTCGTCCGGCGTCCCGAAGCGGACGGTGGTGGAGGCGGTCTCGGCCGCCCGCTTCCCGGTCGCGGTGTCGATCACGCAGTGGCCGGTGCGCAGCACGCCCGAACGCCCCCGCATCGACCGCCAGCGGGCCACCGCCTCCGCCGCGTCGGCCGGCTTGCCCAGCGCGACGCCGTCCAGCTCCAGCACCGAGTCGCAGCCCACCACGAGCGGCGGCTCGCCCGGCTCGGCGGCCAGCTCCCGCGCGACCTTCTCCGCCTTCGCCACCGCCAGCACCAGGGCCAGCTCCCCGGGCGTCGGGGCGCTCAGCGCGTCCTCGTCCACCCCGCTCACCCGCACCAGCGGATCCAGGCCCGCCTGCCGCAGCAGGCCCAACCGGGCGGGGGAGGCGGACGCGAGAACCAACGGGCGGCGAGCGGTCATGCGGCCAAGCCTAGCGGCCTACACCAGCACCAGGACGGCCCCCGCGAGCGCCAGCAGCGCGAGCACCAGCGCCGTCCGCCGCAGCCTGCGCAGTACTTCGCGGGCCTCTTGCGACGGCTCGTCGCGGGGGTCTGACCAGAGCACCCCACCAGCCTGCAACGGGCGGGGCGGGCGCGCCTGAGTATCCGTACTCAGTCCGGCGTACCGGAAATGGTTCGGGTGCCCGCTTGACGTCCGGGCCCCGGTTCCCTGCAATGGAGCGACTGGATTGTCGGGTCCATGATCGACGGCGTGCGGGCCGTCGGAACGCTCCTGCGCCCGACACCACGTCCCCCCACCAGGTCAGGGCACGCGCACGCCTCCAGAACCACCCCACTGGTTTCGGCAGAGGAGAAGCCCCGTGTCCCAGTTCCCCACCACCGCGCGGACCACCACCGCCGCGGTCCGTCCCCACCTCATCGCGCTGTACCGCGTCGTCGTCGGCCTGCTCTTCGCCTGCCACGGCGCCGCCTCGCTGTTCGGCGTCCTCGGCGGGGCCCACGGCGGCGGCACCATCAAGGCCGGCACCTGGCCCGGCTGGTACGCCGCCGTCATCCAACTCGCCTGCGGCGTCCTCGTGGTGCTCGGCCTCGGCACCCGCGTCGCCGCGCTCGTCGCCTCCGGCTCGATGGCCTACGCGTACTTCACCGTCCACCAGGAGAACGCGCTCTTCCCGCTCCAGAACGGCGGCGAACCCGCCGTCCTGTTCTGCTGGGCCTTCCTCCTGATCGCGGTCCTCGGCCCTGGAAGTTTCGCGCTGACCGGCCGCGAGGAATCCCAGGCGTAGGGAGCCCCGACAGGGGGGCGGGTCCGCGCTGCCGCCGGTCGGAGCCCGTCGGCGAGTCCGGGCCGCTCCGGGACGCGGTTCAACCGGGGTCGCCGGAGGAACAGGAGTCCCACGGGGCGTTCCGGGACCGGCGCGCCCCGCCCCCACGCCCCCTCGAAGGGAAGCCCCGTGAGACTCGCCCCCCACCTGCACCGCCTCGGCAACGACACCGTGGCCTGCTACCTCGTCGACACCGACGAGGGCATCACCCTGGTCGACGCCGGACTGCCCGGCCACTGGCGGGACCTGCAGCGCGAACTGCGCGCCCTGGGCAAGAGCACCGAGGACGTCCGCGGCCTGGTCCTCACCCACGGCGACTCCGACCACCTCGGGTTCGCCGAACGCCTGCGCAGCACCCACGGCGTCCCCGTGTACGTGCACGCCGCCGACGCCGAGCGCGCCCGGACCGGGAAGAAGCCCCCCGTCGAGACCGGCCCCTGGCGCCCGGGCCCGGCGCTGGGCTTCTTCGGCTACGGCCTGCGCAAGAACGGCCTGCGCACCCGGTACCTCGGCGCCGTCACCGAAGTCTCCGACGGTGACGTGCTCGACCTGCCCGGCAGCCCGGTGATCGTCGGCCTGCCGGGTCACTCCCCGGGCAGCGTGGCCGTGCACGTCCCGGTCGCCGACGCGCTCTTCGTCGGCGACGCGCTGACCACCCGCCACGTCCTCACCGGTCGCCGCGGCCCCCAGCCCGCGCCCTTCACCGACGACCCCGCCGCAGCGCTCGCCTCCCTCGACCGGATCGCCGACCTCCCGGCCTCCTGGGTCCTGCCCGGCCACGGCGCCCCCTGGCGCACCTCACCCGCCCGGGTCGCCGAAGCCGTCCGGGCGGGTGGGGGTGGGGCGTAGGCCCTCAGCGGGCCCAGAAGCTGGTCCGCCAGGCGTGCGGGCCCGGGGGCGGGAGGGGGCGGGAGGTGCGGGTGGTCCAGGCGGTGGCCGGGCCGCGGGCGGGGCCTTCGGCGGCCCGGGTCGCGGCCCGGGAATGGACCACCGCCAGGACGGTGGCCAGCTCCTCGGGGGTCGGCTGCCCGTGCAGCACCTGAATGGGCGTCATGGTGCGGTGGTCCCTTCGGGGGTCAGAGCGGGATGTTGCCGTGCTTCTTGGGCGGCAGCGCCTCCCGCTTGCCGCGCAGCGCCCGCAGCCCGCGGACGATGTGCCGCCGGGTCTCGCTGGGCGCGATGACCGCGTCGACGTAGCCGCGCTCGGCGGCCAGGTACGGGTTGAGCAGGGTGTCCTCGTACGAGGCGAGGAGCTCGGCGCGGCGCTCCTCGCCGAGGCCCTCGGCCTCGGCGGCGGCGATCTCGCGGCGGTGCAGGATGTTGACCGCGCCCTGGGCGCCCATCACGGCGATCTGGGCGGTCGGCCAGGCCAGGTTGAGGTCGGCGCCGAGGTGCTTGGAGCCCATCACGTCGTACGCGCCGCCGAAGGCCTTGCGGGTGATGACGGTGATCAGCGGCACGGTGGCCTCCGCGTAGGCGAAGATCAGCTTGGCGCCGCGCCGGATGATGCCGTCCCACTCCTGGCCGGTGCCGGGCAGGAAGCCGGGCACGTCGACGAAGGTCAGCACCGGGATGTTGAAGGCGTCGCAGGTGCGCACGAAGCGGGCGGCCTTCTCGCTGGCGGCGATGTCCAGGCAGCCGGCCAGGTCCATCGGCTGGTTGCCGACCACGCCGACCGGGTGGCCCTCGACCCGGCCGAAGCCGATCACGATGTTGCCCGCGTACAGCGGCTGGACCTCCAGGAAGTCGCCGTCGTCCAGGACGTGCTCGATCACCCGGCGGATGTCGTACGGCTGGTTCGCCGAGTCCGGGACGATGGTGTCGAGTTCGAGGTCCTCGGCGGTGACGGTGAGGTCGGCCTGCTCGGGGTAGGCGGGCGGGTCGGTGAGGTTGTTGGAGGGCAGGTACGACAGCAGCGCCTTGACGTACTCGATCGCCTCCTTCTCGTCCGCGGCCAGGTAGTGCGCGTTGCCGGACTTGGTGTTGTGGGTGCGGGCGCCGCCCAGCTCCTCCATGTCCACGGTCTCGCCGGTGACGGTCCTGATCACGTCCGGGCCGGTGATGAACATGTGCGAGGTCCGGTCGGCCATCACCACGAAGTCGGTCACCGCGGGGGAGTAGACCGCGCCGCCCGCGCACGGGCCCATGATCAGCGAGATCTGCGGGATCACGCCGGAGGCGTGCACGTTGCGGCGGAAGATCTCGCCGTACAGGCCGAGCGAGACCACGCCCTCCTGGATCCGGGCGCCGCCGGAGTCGTTGATGCCGATCATCGGGCAGCCGGTCTTCAGCGCGAAGTCCATCACCTTGACGATCTTCTCGCCGAACACCTCGCCCAGCGAGCCGCCGAAGACCGTGAAGTCCTGGGCGAACACGGCGACCTGGCGACCGTCCACGGTGCCGTAGCCGGTGACCACGCCGTCGCCGTACGGGCGGTTCTTCTCCTGGCCGAAGTTGGTGGAGCGGTGCCGGGCGAACTCGTCGAACTCCACGAAGGAGTCCTCGTCCAGCAGTTCGGCGATCCGCTCACGGGCCGTCAACTTGCCCTTGGCGTGCTGCTTCTCCACCGCCGCGGCCGAGCCGGAGTGCACCGCCTCGTCGATCCGTCGGCGGAGGTCGGCGAGCTTCCCGGCGGTGGTGTGCGGGTCCTGCGGTGCCTGGGTCATTCCGGTGGCTCTCCCTGCGTCCTCGGCCGCCGGCCCGGCGCGCGAGGGGTGCGGGCAGGGCGGCGCTGCGGTCTACCGCCCAGCAGCGTATCCAGGACGGGGACGTTCGTGGTTATGGCCATCGACACATCGTCCACCTGCCCGTTGTGCGGGACGATGATGCGGCATGTGGCCACTGCACAAGCCCCTAGGCTGGCCGGGTGACCACTCCCGACAGCCCCCGCCCCCGCCGCTCCGGCCTGCGCGGCTTCGGCCACGACGGCCCCTCCCCGTGGACCGACCTGGAGCGCCCGCCGCTGGACGAACGGGCCCTGCGGCTCGACCTGCTGCGCCCCGGGGCGCTGTGGACCTCACTCGATGTGGTGAGCGAGACCGGCTCCACCAACGCCGACCTCGCCGCCCGCGCCAGGGAGGGCGCGCCCGAGGGCGCCGTCCTGGTCGCCGAGTCGCAGCACGCCGGACGCGGCCGCCTGGACCGCCGCTGGAGCGCGCCGCCGCGCTCCGGGCTGTTCCTGTCGCTGCTGCTGCGCCCGCAGGGCGTGCCGGCGGAGCGCTACGGCTGGCTGCCGATCCTGATCGGCACCGCCGTCTCCGCCACCCTCGACCGGGTCGCCGGGGTGAGCACCGGCCTGAAGTGGCCCAACGACCTGCAGGTGGTCGTCGACGGCCAGGAGCGCAAGCTCGGCGGCATCCTCACCGAGCTGTCCGGCGGCGCCGTGGTGGCCGGGATCGGCCTGAACGTCTCGCTGCGCGCCGACGAACTGCCCGTCCCCACCGCGACCTCGCTCGCCCTGGCCGGGGCGGGGACCACCGACCGGCCCACCCTGCTGCGCGCCGTGCTGCGCGAGTTCGCCGAGCTGTACGGCGAGTGGACCGCCGCCGCGGGCGACCCGCACGCCAGCGGCCTGCTGCCCGCGTACACCGCCCGCTGCACCACGCTGAACCGGCAGGTGAGGGTCCAGCTGCCCGGCGAGCGCGAACTGCTCGGCGAGGCCGTCGCGGTGGACGGCGACGGCCGCCTGGTGGTGCGCACCCCCGACGGGGCCCGGCACCCCGTCGCCGCCGGGGACGTGGTGCACGTGCGCCCGCAGGACTGAGGGCGGCCGCGCCGGTCTCACCCTGCGGGACCGGCCGACCGGCTGCCGGGCGGATGCCCCGGATTACGCGATTCCGTGCGAACATTCCACCTGGCAGCGGTGTGAGGCTCGCCACTACCCCCGCGGTGGTCGGCTGCCCGCACCTCGAAGACGGCAAGACACAAGTGCGGCCCACCGCACGGGGACGGACCGGTGACAGACAACGGCGGCGCCACGACGGGCTCCGGGAGCGGCGCGACGGACGAGACCACCGTCGCCACCGACCTGGAGCGGCTGATCCTCGACGCGCCGCGCAAGTACACCCCGTACCAGGCCGCGCGTGCCGCGGAGGTCCCGATGGACCTCGCCACCCGGTTCTGGCGCGCCATGGGCTTCCCCGACATCGGCCAGTCCCGCGCCCTCACCGACAACGACGTGATCGCGCTGCGCCGCCTGGCCGGCCTGATCGAGTCCGGTCTGCTCAGCGAACCGATGGCGATCCAGGTCGCCCGCTCCACCGGCCAGACCACCGCCCGGCTGGCGGGCTGGCAGATGGACACCTTCCTCGACAACCTCACCCAGCCCGTCGAACCCGGCATGAGCCGCTCCGACGTCGCCTACCCGCTGGTCGAACTGCTGCTGCCCGAACTGGAGCAGTTCCTGGTCTACGTCTGGCGCCGCCAGCTCGCCGCCGTCACCGGCCGGGTCGTCCAGGCCGCCGAGGACCACGAGGTCACCTCCGGCCGCCTCGCCGTCGCCTTCGCCGACCTGGTCGGCTTCACCCGGCTCTCCCGCCGGCTGGAGGAGGAGGAGCTCGGCGAACTCGTCGAGGGCTTCGAGAACACCTGCTCCGATCTGATCGCCGGGCAGGGCGGCCGGGTGGTCAAGACCCTCGGCGACGAGATCCTGTTCGTCTCCGAGGACCCGGCCACCGTCGCCGAGATCGCCCTCTCCCTGGTCGAGACGCTCGCCAAGGAGGACAACATGCCCGCCCTGCGGGTCGGCATGGCCTTCGGCACCGTCACCTCCCGGATGGGCGACGTCTTCGGCACCACCGTCAACCTCGCCTCCCGGCTCACCTCCATCGCCCCCAAGGACGCCGTCCTGGTCGACGGCGAACTCGCCGCCGCGCTCGAACAGCACGGCACCGCGAGCCTCCCCGACGCCCCGCCCGCCCCCGGCCACCGCTTCAACCTCCAGCCGATGTGGCGCCGCCCCGTCCGCGGCCTCGGCCTGGTCGAACCCTGGCTGCTCACCCGGGTGCCCAGCACCGACTGACCTCCGCACTTCACCCGAAAACCGCACGGACCGACTTAGGCTGGGTGAAAGGGTCACGCGGTCGGAGGAGAAGGCTTACGGTGAGTGAGGCGACCATGGACGAGCGGGCCTCGTTCGAGGCGGCGGCGCCCGACCTGCGGCTGCAGGCCGTGGTGGAGCTCGCCCAGGACATGGCGGGCGCGATGACCCCGCTGGAGGCCGTCCGGGCCGCCGCCACCCGGGCGGTCTCCGCGCTCGGCGCCACCATGGCCGCCGTCTCGGTCTGGGACCGCGAGTCCGGGCGGCTGCGGGTGCTGGTCAACCACGGCGAACTCGCCCCCGGCGAGGAGGAGCTGCCGGAGGACGAGTCGTACCCGGTCGCCGACTTCCCCGAGATCGTCACCTACCTGGAGGAGCACTGGACCACCGGCCGGCTGCCCCGCGCCTGGACCCAGACCGCGGAGGACGTCGGTCCGCCCACCGGCCACCCGCCGCACGGCGGCGGCGCGTTCTGCCGCCAGCGCGCCGCCGGACTGCGCCGCCGCGGCCGCGGCTGCTGCCTGGTCGCCCCGATCGTCCTGCACGGCCAGGCCTGGGGCGAGCTCTACCTCGCCCGCGGCACCGGCATGCCGTACTTCACCGAGTCCGACGCCGAGTACGCCACCCTGCTCGCCGCCCAGGTCTCGGCCGGCCTGGCCCAGACCGAACGCGTCGCCGACCTGCGCCGCCTCGCCTTCACCGACGCCCTCACCGGCCTCGCCAACCGCCGCGCCGTCGACGCCCGCCTCGACACCGCGCTCAAGGCCCACACCCGGGAGGGCGCGGTCGTCTCCCTGGTCGTCTGCGACGTCAACGGCCTCAAGCGGGTCAACGACCAGCTCGGCCACGAGATGGGCGACCGGCTGCTCGAACGCTTCGCCCACCAGCTCTCGCTCTCCGCCGCCAAGCTCCCCGGCAGCCTGGCCGCCCGGCTCGGCGGCGACGAGTTCTGCCTGCTCGCGGAGGGCCAGTCGGCCGACGAGGTGGTCGCCGTCGCCGAGGAACTCTGCGCCCGCGCCCTGGAGTTGACCGACGGCGAGGGCGTCGCCTGCGGCATCGCCTCCACCGGCGACTCGATCGGCCCGGTCACCACCCCGGACCGCCTGTTCCGCCTCGCCGACGCCGCCCAGTACCGCGCCAAGGCCAGCCGTGCCGCTCACCCCGTCGTCGC
Organism: Kitasatospora sp. NPDC001540; assembly: GCF_042894345.1. Classification (NCBI taxonomy): domain Bacteria; kingdom Bacillati; phylum Actinomycetota; class Actinomycetes; order Kitasatosporales; family Streptomycetaceae; genus Kitasatospora; species Kitasatospora sp. NPDC001540. The sequence continues at coordinate 22,673 of NZ_JBIAVO010000012.1, read as the reverse complement.
CGGACGCAGCCACGGCCCCGCGTACGCCCCCGACCCGACCGTGCAGCTCGCCGACGCCGCCGACCCCCAGCGCAAGCCCCCCGGCGGGCGGCCGAACGGCGACCGCCGCCGCTTCCGCGGCTCCGCGCACAGCGCCGACCCCGGCCAGCTGATCACCGCCGTCCTCGCCGCCCTCGACCAGGGCGGCGGCACCCACCCCGCCGACACCCTCGGCCGGCTCGCCGTGGTCGCCGAGACCGCCGCCCGGCTGCTCAACGCCGTCGGCTGGTGGATCTCCTACGTCCCGCCCGGCTCCCCGCTGATGCGCACCGCCCGGCACGCGGTCTACCGGATGACCGGCGGCCCCGCCAGCGCCCGCGCCCAGACCCAGCGCGCCCAGATCGAGGCCCCCGACGCCGTCTTCGACCTCAGCCACTACCCCCTCACCTCCCGCACCGTCACCGGCGGCTCCTTCGCCCTCCGGGTCGGCGCCCCCGGCAACGACGCCGCCGAGGAGGCCGTCATGGTCGTCTCCGGCTACCGCGCGATGGCCGCCGCGGGCGGCTGCAACCCGGCCGGGGGCTGGCTCCTGGAACTCTTCGCCGACGACTCCACCCTCCCCCTCACCCAGGCCGCCCCCGCCCTGCGGGCCCTGGTCGCGGTCGCCCTCTCCGGCCCCTGCTCACCGCCTCCGGCGTAGGCGGACGAGGAACGGCACCAGGGCTAGCCGATCCGGTCGGCGCGGGTGTAGACGTTCGCGGTGCGCCCGCGCAGGAAGCCGACCAGGGTGAGGCCCAGTTCCCCGGCGAGGTCGACGGCCAGGGAGGAGGGGGCGGAGACGGCGGCCAGCAGCGGGATCCCGGCGAGGGCGGCCTTCTGGGTGAGCTCGAAGGAGGCGCGGCCGGAGACCGCGAGCAGGTGGCCGGTCAGCGGGAGGCGGCCCTCGCGCAGCGCCCAGCCGACGACCTTGTCGACCGCGTTGTGGCGGCCGACGTCCTCGCGGACGCACAGCGGCGTCCCGTCCGCGGCGAAGAGCCCGGCGGCGTGCAGCCCGCCGGTGGTGTCGAAGGCGCGCTGGGCGGCGCGCAGCCGGTCGGGGAGCTCGTACAGGACGGCCGCGGGCACGGTCAGCGGGTCGGGGGCGACGTCCCAGCGGGAGCGGGTGCGGACGGCGTCGACGGTGTCGCGGCCGCAGAGGCCGCACGCGCTGGTGGTGAGCAGGTTGCGGTGGGCGGAGAGCGCCGGGCGGGCGCCGCGGACGGTGGCGTCGACGACGTTGTACGTGTTGGCGCCGTCCGCGTCCGTCCCGGCGCAGTAGCGCAGCGCGGCCAGTTCCTCGGTGGCGCCGACCAGGCCCTCGCCGACCAGGAACCCGGCGACCAGGTCGAAGTCGTGGCCGGGGGTGCGCATGGTGACGGTCAGCGCCTCGCCGCCGATCCGGATCTCCAGCGGCTCCTCGGCCGCGAGGCTGTCGGGCCGCACGGAGCGCCCGCTCCCGTCCAGCCGCACCACTCGTCGTCGTTCCGTCGCCCGCGCCATGCGTCTCGCACCTCCGCGGGCCAGTCAACCACCTGCCGGGACGCGGGGGCCGCAGCCGGACCCCGGCGCTGCTTGTCACATTGCCATTCACCTGATGAGATTGTGCATATGGATATGCACAGTGTCGTCGTCCAGGTCGGCAAGGCCGACGTCAGCGCCGAGGACGTCCTCGCCGTCGCCCGCGGCGGGGCCCGGGTGGAGATCGGGCCGGACGCGCTCGCCGAGATGGCGGCGGCCCGGGCCCGGATCGACGCGCTGGCGGCCGAGCCGCGGCCGGTGTACGGGGTGTCGACCGGGTTCGGCGCGCTGGCGGTGCGGCACATCAGCCCGGAGCTGCGGGCCCAGCTGCAGCGTTCGCTGGTGCGCTCGCACGCGGCGGGCATGGGGCCGGTGGTGGAGACCGAGGTGGTCCGGGCCCTGCTGTTCCTGCGGATGAAGACCCTGGCGTCCGGCCGCACCGGCGTGCGCCCGCTGGTCGCCGAGACGATGGCCGCCCTGCTGAACGCGCGGATCACCCCGGTGGTGCGGGAGTTCGGCTCGCTGGGCTGCTCCGGCGACCTCGCGCCGCTCTCGCACTGCGCGCTGGCACTGATGGGCGAGGGCACCGCGTTCGGGCCGGACGGGGTGGAGCGGCCGACCGGCGAACTGCTCGCCGAGGCCGGGATCGCCCCCGTCGAACTGCTGGAGAAGGAGGGCCTGGCCCTCATCAACGGCACCGACGGCATGCTCGGCATGCTGGTGATGGCGCTGGCCGACCTGCGCCGCCTGTACGCCACCGCCGACGTCACCGCCGCGATGACGCTGGAGGCGCTGCTGGGCACCGACAAGGTGCTCGCCCCCGAGCTGCACGCCCCGATCCGCCCGCACCCGGGGCAGGCCGCCTCCGCCGCCAACATGCTGGCGGTGCTGCGCGGTTCGGGCCTCACCGGCCACCACCAGGACGACGCGCCGCGGGTGCAGGACGCGTACTCGATCCGCTGCGCCCCGCAGGTCGCGGGCGCCGGGCGGGACACCCTGGCGCACGCCGCGCTGGTCGCCGAGCGGGAGCTGGCCGCCTCGGTGGACAACCCGGTGGTGCTGCCCGACGGCCGGGTCGAGTCGAACGGCAACTTCCACGGCGCGCCCGTCGGCTATGTGCTGGACTTCCTGGCGATCGCCGCCGCCGACCTGGCCTCGATCTCCGAGCGGCGCACCGACCGGCTGCTCGACAAGGCCCGCTCGCACGGCCTGCCCGCCTTCCTGGCCGACGACCCGGGCGTGGACTCCGGCCTGATGATCGCCCAGTACACCCAGGCCGCGCTGGTCAGCGAGAACAAGCGGCTCGCGGTGCCCGCCTCGGTGGACTCCATCCCGTCCTCGGCGATGCAGGAGGACCACGTCTCGATGGGCTGGTCCGCGGCCCGCAAGCTGCGGCAGTCGGTGACCAACCTCGGACGCGTGCTGGCGGTGGAACTCGTCGCCGCCGCCCGGGCGTTGGAGATCCGGGAGCAGGCCGCCGAGCGGCCGGGCGTGCTCGCCCCGGCGACCGCCGCCGCCGTCGCCGCCGCCCGCGCGGCCGGGGTCGGCGGTCCCGGCCGGGACCGCTTCCTCTCCCCTGACCTGGAGGCCGCCGCCGAGCTGGTCGCCTCCGGCGCGCTGCTGGCGGCGGTCGAGGAGGTCACCGGACCGCTGGCCTGAGCCCTGGTGGGGCGGGCGGGCCGCACCCACCGGAACCGGCCCACCGGCCTCCGGACCCGCCCGTCCCGCCAGTCGAAACGCGATTGCCCACCTGCCGGGACTGCGCCACAGTCGTCCCACCGTCGAAGCCACCGGCGACCGCCCGACCGAGCGTGGAGGTACCGCACATGACCGCCCTGGACGAGACCGGCACCACCACCGGCCCCTCCGCCCGGCTGCTCCAGCTCTTCGAGGGCCACCGGCTCACCCCCACCCAGCGGCGGATCGCCCACTCGCTGGTCCGGCACGCCACCGAGGCGCCGTTCCTGTCCAGCGTCGAGGTCGCCGAGCTCGCCGGGGTCAGCCAGCCCTCGGTGACCAGGTTCGCGGTCGCGCTCGGCTACGACGGCTACCCGGCGCTGCGCAAGCAGCTGCGCGAACTCGGCGTCGGCGACGGCGGCGCGCCCGAGAGCCACGACGAGGTGGTGCGCAACGAGCACCAGCAGGCCGTCCTCGCCGAGATCGAGCACCTGCGGCACCTCGCCGAACTGCTCGCCGACCCCGCCCCGATCGTCCGGGCCGCCCGGATCCTGGCCGCCTCCCGCCCGCTGCCGGTGCTCGGCCTGCGGGCCGCCTCCGCGCAGGCCCGCGGCTTCGCGTACTTCGCGGGCAAGGTGCACCCCGACGTCCGGCTGCTCGACGAGGGCGGCTCGATGCTCGCCGACCGGCTGGAGCAGGCCGCCGCCGCCGGGGCCACCGCGCTGCTCTGCTTCGCCCTGCCGCGCTACCCGCGCGAGCTGATGGACGCCCTCGCGGTGGCCCGGGAGTGCGGGCTGACGGTGCTCACCGTCGCCGACTCGGCGTTCGCCCCGGTCGCCAAGCTCTCCGACGTGCTGCTGCCCGCCGCGGTCGGCACCGGCCTGGTCTTCGACACCGCCTGCGCGCCGATGATGCTCGGCCGCGTCCTGCTGCAGACCATGTGCGACGAACTGCCCGGCGCCGAGGCCCGGCTGGAGGCCATCGAGCAGTCCGCGACGGCCCGTCAACTCTTCCTGGACTGACACCTGTTGTTTGCCGAATGACACCTTTTCGTCGGGTTGACGACGGGTGCTGAGCGGGCATCCCTCTCTGTAGGAGAACGACAGCTTGGACGGGGGAAGTCCAATGCCACCGCCGATCCACCAGATGAGACTCACCGGACGGCTCGGTTCCGGGGCCGACGAGTGGTCCTGCCCGCTCTGCGGCCGCCGCATCGCGCTGCGCCGCCCGCCGCGCCCCGAACTGACCGTCCTCGACCCCGGCGACGAGGAGGCCGTGCACATCGGCGTCCTGGAGCCGGGCGGCGACGCGGCCGACGCCGCCGACCAGGCCGCCGCCCGCTACGGCGTCGGCCCGATCCAGCACATCCCGCGCCCCCCGGCCCGCCCCGGCCAGCCGACCCCCGAGCCCGACGCGGCCGACCGCCGCTGGCTGGCCGAGATCGGCATCGACTGGGACGGCGACGAGGCCGCCTGACGGCGCCCCCGGGCGCTAACGTGTCCGCCGGAAGGGGGCGGGCGGATGAAGGTGCGAACGATCGCCGGGTGGGGGTGCGCCGGGTTCGCGGTGCTGGCCGAGGCCGCCGCGCTCTGGGGGAGGCACGAGACCCGCTCCGGCGGCCGGACGGTGCTGGCCGACACCCTCGGGCGGGTCGGCTGGCTGGGCGTCCTCGCCCTCCCGGCGGTCCTGCTGACGTGCCTGCTGCTCGGCAACCGGCAGGGGCGGCAACTGGCGAAGGCCGGCCTGGCCCTGTGCGCCGCGGTGGCGGTGTGCCTGGGCGCGGTGGTGCTGCTGATGAGCGAGGCCCCCGTCGACTCCCCGGTGGAGAGGACCCGCACCGCCGCGCCGGGCGGCGCCGACCGCGTCCTGACGGTCATCCACCGCGGGGCGTCCACCGACGAGACCGAGTCGCAGGTCTGGGAGGTCCAGGTCGAGAACGGCTCCGGCTGGTCCCGCCGCCGCTGGACGCTGCTCACCGTCGCCGGGGCGTCCGAGGGCGGCGGCGCCTTCACCGGGGCGCACTGGGACGGCCCCGACCGGGTCACCGTCAGCACCGACCTGGGGTCCCGGACCTACGACTTCTCCGGCGGCACCCCGGTCCTGCGCGCCCCCTGACGCCGTACGCACCGCCGGGCCCGATCCCCCCGCCGGGGTCCTGGCCGCCGTGGCACTGTTTGGATATATTCAGTCTCGCTGATCGTGAATGAATTCCATCCGGCAGAGAGGCTGGACCGTGGCAGAGCAGACGAGCGGCCCGCGCGAGGTCCGCGCGGCGCGGGGGAACGGGCTGAGCACGCAGGGCTGGCAGCAGGAGGCGGCCCTGCGGATGCTGATGAACAACCTCGACCCGGAGGTCGCCGAGCACCCGTCCAAGCTGGTCGTCTACGGCGGCACCGGCAAGGCGGCCCGGGACTGGCGCTCCTTCGACGCGATGGTGCGCACCCTGCAGGGGCTCAAGCAGGACGAGACCATGCTGGTGCAGTCCGGCCGCCCGGTCGGCGTGATGCGGACCCACGAGTGGGCGCCGCGGGTGCTGATCGCCAACTCCAACCTGGTCGGCGACTGGGCGAACTGGGAGGAGTTCCGCCGCCTGGAGTCGCTCGGCCTCACCATGTACGGGCAGATGACCGCCGGGTCCTGGATCTACATCGGCACCCAGGGCATCCTGCAGGGCACCTACGAGACCTTCGCGGCGGTCGCCAACAAGAGGTTCGGCGGCAGCCTGGAGGGCACCATCACCCTCACCGCGGGCCTCGGCGGCATGGGCGGCGCCCAGCCGCTGGCCGTCACCATGAACGGCGGCGTGGCGATCTGCATCGACTGCGACCCGTCCCGGATCGCCCGCCGGATCGAGCACCGCTACCTCGACGTCGAGGCGAACGGCCTCGACCACGCCCTGCAACTGGCCACCGAGGCCCGCGACCGGCGGCAGCCGCTCTCGATCGGCCTGCTCGGCAACGCCGCCGACCTGCTGCCGCGACTGCTCGCGGCGGACGCCCCGATCGACATCGTCACCGACCAGACCAGCGCCCACGACCCGCTCGCCTACCTGCCCACCGGCGTCGCCTTCGAGGACATGGCCTCCTACGCGGCCGAGAAGCCCGCCGAGTTCACCACCCGGGCCCGCGAGTCGATGGCCCGGCACGTGGAGGCGATGGTCGGCTTCCAGGACCGCGGCGCGGAGGTCTTCGACTACGGCAACTCGATCCGCGGCGAGGCCCAACTCGCCGGTTACGACCGGGCGTTCGCCTTCCCCGGGTTCGTCCCCGCGTACATCCGGCCGCTGTTCTGCGAGGGCAAGGGCCCGTTCCGCTGGGCCGCGCTCTCCGGCGACCCGAAGGACATCCACAAGACCGACAAGGCCGTCCTCGACCTCTTCCCGGAGAACGAGTCGCTGCACCGCTGGATCACCATGGCCCAGGAGAAGGTGCACTTCCAGGGCCTGCCCGCGCGGATCTGCTGGCTCGGCTACGGCGAGCGCGACAAGGCCGGCGAGCGGTTCAACGACATGGTGGCCTCCGGCGAACTGTCCGCGCCGATCGTGATCGGCCGCGACCACCTGGACTGCGGCTCGGTCGCCTCCCCCTACCGGGAGACCGAGGCGATGCTCGACGGCTCCGACGCGATCGCCGACTGGCCGCTGCTCAACGCCATGGTCAACGTGGCCTCCGGCGCCTCCTGGGTCTCCATCCACCACGGCGGCGGCGTCGGCATCGGCCGCTCGATCCACGCCGGGCAGGTCACCGTCGCCGACGGCACCGCGCTGGCCGGGGAGAAGATCCGCCGCGTCCTGACCAACGACCCCGGCATGGGCGTCATCCGGCACGTCGACGCGGGCTACGACCGGGCGGCCGAGGTCGCGCAGGAGCGCGGGGTGCCCATCCCGATGAACGAGCACAGCCCGATGGACGAGCACGGCCCGGTGGCCGGGCGGTGAGCTTCGACGCGATGTGGGCGGAGCTGCTCCCGGTGGGCCGCTCCGCCGCCACCGGCGGCTACCGGCGGCACGCCTGGAACTCCGCCGACGCCGAGTGCCGGGCCTGGTTCGAGCAGCAGGCCCGCTCCCGCGGCCTGGCCCACCGGACGGACCGCAACGGCAACCAGTGGGCCTGGCACGGCGACCCGGCCGCCGGGAACGCCGTGGTCACCGGCTCGCACCTGGACTCCGTCCCGGACGGCGGCGCCTACGACGGGCCGCTCGGGGTGATCTCCGCCTTCGCCGCGTACGACGAACTGCGCTCCCGAGGCGCCGAGTTCACCCGTCCGCTGGCGATCGTCAACTTCGGTGACGAGGAGGGCGCCCGGTTCGGCGTCGCCTGCGTCGGTTCCCGGCTGGCCACCGGCGCGCTCGACCGGGAGGCCGCGTACGCGCTGCGCGACGCCGACGGGGTGCGGCTGCCCGACGCGATGGAACGGGCCGGGCACGACCCGGCGCTGATCGGCCCCGACCCCGAACTGCTCGGCCGGATCGGCGCGTTCGTCGAACTCCACGTCGAGCAGGGACGCTCCCTCGCCGAGGGGCAGCCGGTCGGCGTGGCCGGGGCGATCTGGCCGCACGGCCGGTGGCGGTTCGACTTCCACGGCGAGGCCAACCACGCGGGCACCACCCTGCTCGCCGACCGCCGCGACCCGATGCTGACCTACGCCACCACCGTGCTGGCCGCCCGCAAGAAGGCCCGGCTCGCCGGGGCGCTGGCCACCTTCGGCAAGGTCGCCGTCGCGCCCAACGGCACCAACGCCATCGCCTCGCTGGTCCGCGGCTGGCTGGACTCGCGCGCCCCCGACGAGCGGACCCTGCGCGAACTCGTCGACTCCATCGGGCAGTCGGCGGTGGAACGGGGCGAGCGCGACGGCGTCCGGGTCGAGCTGACCCGCGAGTCGTACACCCCCGTCGTCGACTTCGACGCCCCGCTGCGCGACCGCCTCGCCAAGCTGCTGGACGCCCCCGTCCTGCCCACCGGCGCGGGACACGACGCCGGGATCCTGGCCTCCGCCGTCCCGACCGCCATGCTGTTCGTGCGCAACCCCACCGGGGTCTCGCACTCCCCGGCCGAGCACGCCGAACGGGCCGACTGCCACGCCGGGGTCCGCGCCCTCGTCGCCGTACTGGAGGACCTCGCATGCCGTCCGTCGTGACGCACCGGGCCGAGCGGGCCGAGCACGCCGGACGGGCCGACTGCCACGCCGGGGTCCGCGCGCGGGTCGACACCTTGACCGCCGTACTGGAGGACCTCGCATGCCGCCCGTCGTGACGTACTGGGCCGAACACGCCTGGCTGCCGCACCCGAACGGCCCCGCCGTCCAGCCCGAGGTGCGGATCGCCGTCGGGCCGGACGGCCGGATCGCCGAGGTCGTCCCCCGCAGCGGGCCCTGCCCCGCCGGGGCCGTCCGGCTGGCCGGGCTCGCCCTGCCCGGGCAGGCCAACGCGCACTCGCACGCCTTCCACCGGGCGCTGCGCGCCACCGTGCAGGTCGGCTCCGGCACCTTCTGGACCTGGCGCGACACCATGTACAAGGTCGCCGCCGCGCTCGACCCCGACCGCTACCTGGCGCTCGCCACCGCCGTGTACGCCGAGATGGCGCTCGCGGGCATCACCGCCGTCGGCGAGTTCCACTACCTGCACCACGCGCCCGACGGCACCCCGTACGCGAACCCCAACGCGATGGGCGAGGCGCTGATCGAGGCCGCCGCCCGGGCCGGGATCCGGATCACCCTGCTCGACACCTGCTACCTGTCGGCCGGCTTCGGCGCCGAACCGACCCGGCACCAGCGGCGCTTCTCCGACGGCGACGCGGACGCCTGGGCCGAGCGGGCCGCCGCCCTGAAGGGCGCCGACCACGCCCGGATCGGCGCCGCCGTGCACAGCGTCCGCGCCGTCCCCGCCGAGCAGTTGGGCACCGTCGCGCAGTGGGCCGACAGCCGTCGCGCCCCGCTGCACGTGCACCTCTCCGAGCAGACCGCCGAGAACGACGCCTGCCTCGCCGCGCACGGCGTCACCCCGACCCGGCTGCTCGCCGACCACGGCGTCCTCGGCCCGCGCACCAGCGCTGTGCACGCCACCCACCTCACCGAGGAGGACGTCCGGCTGCTCGCCGACTCCTCCACCACCGTCTGCATGTGCCCCACCACCGAACGGGACCTCGCCGACGGCATCGGCCCGGCCCGGCAGCTCGCCTCCGCGGGCTGCCCGATCAGCCTCGGCTCCGACAGCCACGCCGTCATCGACCCGTTCGAGGAGGCCCGCGCCCTGGAGCTCGACGAACGCCTGCGCACCCGCACCCGCGGCCACTGGACCGCGAACGAGCTGCTGCGGGCGGGCACCGCGGACGGCCACGCCTCGCTCGGCTGGCCCGAGGCCGGCCGCCTGGAGGTCGGCGCGCTCGCCGACTTCTGCGTCCTCGCCCTCGACACCGTCCGCACCGCCGGGGCGCCGCCCCGGCTCGGCGCCGAGACCGCGGTCTTCGCGGCGGGCGCCGCCGACGTCCGCCACCTGGTGGTCGGCGGACGGCACGTGGTCGCGGACGGCGTGCACCGGCTCGTCCCGGAGACCGGCCGCGCGCTCGCCGCGGCCGTCGGCGCGCTGCGGTGACGGCCGCGCGCCGCCCACGTCCCGTCCCCGAATCCCCCCGAAGGGCCCCGCGTCCATGAGCACGCTCGTCAGCAACATCGGTTCGCTGGTCACCAACGACCCCGCCCTCGGCGAGGGCCCGCTCGGCCTGCTCGCCGACGCCGCCGTGGTGGTGGACGGCGACCGCGTCGCCTGGGTGGGGCCGAGCGCGGCCGCGCCCGCCGCCGACGAGGCGGTGGACGCGGGCGGGCGGGCGCTGCTGCCCGGGTTCGTGGACAGCCACGCGCACCTGGTGTTCGCCGGGGACCGCACCGCCGAGTTCCACGCCCGGATGTCGGGCCGGGCCTACGGCGCGGGCGGCATCCGCACCACCGTCGCCGCGACCCGGGCCGCCTCCGACGCCGAGCTGAACGCCAACCTGACCCGCTACCTGGCGGAGATGCTGCGCCAGGGCACCACCACCGTCGAGGTGAAGTCCGGCTACGGCCTGAGCACCGCCGACGAGGCCCGCTCGCTGCGGATCGCCGCGGGCCACACCGAGGAGACCACCTACCTCGGGGCGCACGTGGTGCCGCCCGAGTACGCCGACGACCCGGCCGGGTACGTGGAGCTGGTGACCGGTGAGATGCTCACCGCCTGCGCGCCCTACGCCCGCTGGGTGGACGTGTTCTGCGAGCGCGGCGCCTTCGACGGCGACCAGGCCCGGGCGGTGCTCACCGCGGGCCTCGCGCAGGGCCTGCGGCCGCGCGTCCACGCCAACCAGCTGGGCCACGGCCCCGGCGTGCAGCTCGCGGTGGAGCTGGGCGCCGCGTCCGCCGACCACTGCACCCACCTGACCGACGCGGACGTCGCCGCGCTGGCCGGGAGCGGCACGGTGGCGACCCTGCTGCCGGGCGCCGAGTTCTCCACCCGCGCGCCCTACCCGGACGCCCGGCGGCTGCTGGACGCGGGCGCCAGCGTCGCGCTGTCCACCGACTGCAACCCGGGCTCCAGCTTCACCAGCTCGATGCCGTTCTGCGTCGCCGTCGCGGTCCGCGAGATGGGCATGACCCCGGACGAGGCGGTGCACGCCGCCACCGCGGGCGGCGCGCTCGCGCTGCGCCGCACCGACGTGGGCCGGATCGCCCCCGGCGCCCGGGCGGACCTGCACCTGCTGGACGCGCCCTCGCACGTCCACCTGGCGTACCGCCCGGGCGTCCCGCTGACCGCCGCCGTCTGGCAGGGCGGGGTCAGGCGGGTCTGACGGCGGTCAGCGGGCGTCACCCATCAGCTTGCCGATCCGGCCGCGGGCGGCGAACAGGCCGACGCCCGCGGCGATCGCCAGCAGGCCCTGGACGGCGAAGTACCAGGTGGAGCCGACCACGTCGTCGCCGAGCAGCAGCTGGGCGATGGCGGCCACGCAGTCGCCCGCGGTGACGGCGAGGAACCAGACGCCCATCATCTGGCTGGCGTACTTGGCGGGCGCCAGCTTGGTGGTGACGGACAGGCCGACCGGGGAGAGGGTCAGCTCGCCGGTGGTCTGGATCAGGTAGACCACGGCCAGCCAGAGCGGCGAGACCCGGACGCCGCCGGAGGCCGCCGCCATGGCGAGCATCATCACCAGGAAGGACGCGCCGATCATCAGCAGGCCGAAGGCGAACTTCGCGGTGGTGGAGGGGTTGCGGCCGCGCCGGGCGGCGGCGTTCCACAGCCAGGCGAAGACCGGGGCCAGCGCCATGATGTACAGCGGGTTCAGCGACTGGAACCAGCTGGACGGGAAGTCGAAGCCGAACAGGCTCCCGGCGGTGTTCTCCTCGGCGAACACGCTCAGCGTGGAGCCGGACTGGTCGTAGATCATCCAGAACACCGCGGCGGCCACGAAGAACCACAGGTAGCCGCCCATCCGGGAGCGCTCCGCGCCGGTCAGGTCGCGGTCGCGGCGGATCCGGGCGAACACCAGCGCGGGGACCGCGATGCCGGCCAGCGACAGCGGCCAGATCGCCCAGGAGACGGTGAAGTGCCCGGTGCCGGCCACCACGCCGTAGAACACGGCGGCGGCGGCCAGCCAGATCCCGGCCTTGCGCAGCACCGCGCGGCGCTCGTCCCGGCTCATCGGCGCGGCGACGACGTTCGAGGCCGGGCTGAGGTGGCGGCTGCCCAGCAGGTACTGGATCAGGCCGAGCGCCATGCCGACGCCCGCCAGCGCGAAGCCCAGGTGCCAGTCGACCTGCTGGCCGACGGTGCCGATCACCAGCGGCGCGAGGAAGGCGCCGAGGTTGATGCCCATGTAGAAGATGGTGAAGCCGCCGTCGCGGCGCGAGTCGTCGTCCTTGTCGTACAGCTGCCCGACCATCGTGGAGATGTTGGCCTTCAGCAGGCCGGAGCCGATCGCGATCGGGACCAGGCCGGCGAAGAAGAACCCCTTGCTGGGGACGGCGAGCATGAAGTGCCCGACCATGATGATCAACCCGCCGAGGGCGACGGTGCGCCGGGCGCCGAGCAGCCGGTCGGCGATCCAGCCGCCGGGCAGCGCGAGCAGGTAGACCATGGCGTTGTAGACCGAGTACACGGCGGCGGCGGTGGCCGCCGGGACCTCCAGGCCGCCCTTGGCCGCCTCGGTGGTCATGTAGATCACCAGCAGCGCGCGCATGCCGTAGAAGCTGAAGCGCTCCCAGGTCTCGGTCATGAAGAGGGTGGCCAGGCCGCGGGGGTGGCCGAGGAAGGTCCGCCCCGAGGTGGGGGTGGACCGCGCCTCGGACTCCAGGGTGGTCGAAGCCATGCTGATTCCTTGCCTGTTTTCTCGGGGTTCCCACCACCCTAAGTCGCGAGTTCAAGTGATCACCGAGCGTGAATGGTATGCAGAAGGTAAAGTCTCGCGGCTATGTATCGTACATTTTGATGCCAGGGGTGGAAGATTGCCTGCGAAGCCAAGGTCGATGCGAAGAATGTCCGTGAAAGTGCAGTTGTTGCCGAAGCGGGCCCCGAAATCAAGTTGATCACTGGCTGTGACAGTGTTCACAGCGCCCCGCCCGGGCCTGTCGGGACTGCCCGGGACCCCCTGATCAGCGGCCCCCGCGCGGTCTACCATCGCCCCTATGACCTGTGTGCTGCTGGCCGAGGACGACCCGGCAATCTCCGAACCGCTGGCCCGCGCCCTGCGCCGCGAGGGCTACGAGGTGCTCGTCCGCGAGGACGGACCGGCCGCCCTGGGCGCCGGCCTCGGCGAGGACGTCGACCTGATCGTGCTCGACCTCGGACTCCCCGAGATGGACGGCCTGGAGGTGTGCCGGCGGCTGCGCGCGGACGGCAAGAGCTTCCCGGTCCTGGTGCTCACCGCCCGCGCCGACGAGGTGGACACCGTGGTCGGCCTGGACGCCGGCGCCGACGACTACGTCACCAAGCCGTTCCGGCTGGCCGAGCTGCTCGCCCGGGTCCGCGCCCTGCTCCGGCGCGGCAACGTCGACCAGCTGACCACCGGCGCGCACGGCGTGAAGATCGACATCGAGTCGCACCGCGCCTGGCTCGGCGAGGAGGAGCTCACCCTCTCCGCCAAGGAGTTCGAGCTGCTGCGGGTCCTGGTGCGGGACGCCGGACGGGTGGTCACCCGCGAGGAGATCATGCGCCAGGTCTGGGACACCACCTGGTGGACCTCCACCAAGACCCTGGACATGCACATCTCCTGGCTGCGCAAGAAGCTCGGCGACGACGCCGCGAACCCGCGCTACATCGCCACCGTGCGGGGCGTCGGCTTCCGCTTCGAGAAGAACTGACCGGAAGCACCGCAGCGAACCGGCCCCGACCGAAGGACCGCCCGGCGTGAAGCGCAGGATGATCAACTCACTGCTGGGCGTCGTCCTGGTGGTGGTCGCGGTGTTCTGCGTGCCGCTGGCCCTGATCGAGAAGCAGTCGATCGTCAACGCCGCCAACGACCGGGTGGACGCGGTGGCGGTCCGGGTGCTCGGCCTGGTCGAGAGCCGGCTCGCCGCGGGCGAGCCGGTCAGCGGCGAGAAGTTCGCCGCCGTGGTCACCGGGGATGATTACTACGTCACCGTGGACATCCCCGGACAGCCGCAGATCGCCCTCGGCCACCCCGTCCGGGGCGACGCGCTGACCGCCACCGAGACCGGCGCCAGCGGGGAGACCGTCACCGCCGTGCAGTCCCGCACCGCGCTCGACCACGAGATCGGCAACATGCTGCTGCTGCTGGGCGTGGTCGCGCTGCTCGCCGTCCAGGCCGCCGTGGCGCTCGCCGTCTGGCAGGCCAAGCGCCTGGCCCGGCCGCTCACCGACCTCGCCGAGACCGCCGAGCGGCTCGGCTCCGGCGACCCGAGGCCGCAGGGCCGCCGCTACGGCGTCCCCGAACTCGACCGGATCGCCGAGGTGCTGGACACCAGCGCCGAGCGGATCGCCCGGATGCTCACCGCCGAACGCCGCCTCGCCGCCGACGCCTCGCACCAGCTGCGCACCCCCCTCACCGCGCTCTCCATGCGGCTGGAGGAGATCACCGCGCTCGCCGAGGACCCGGGCACCGTCCGCGAGGAGGCCGCGATCGGTCTCCAGCAGGTCGAGCGGCTCACCGACGTGGTGCAGCGGCTGCTCACCAACCAGCGCGACCCCAACAGCCCCACCGCGGTGACCTTCGGGCTCGACGAGGTGGTCAAGCAGCAGGTCGAGGAGTGGGGCCCGACCCTGCGCGACGGCGGGCGGCGGCTGGTCATCGAGGGCCTGCGCGACGCCCGGGTGATCGGCACCCCCGGCACCGTCTCCCAGGTGCTCGCCACCCTGATCGAGAACTCGCTGATGCACGGCGCGGGCACCATCACGCTGCGGGTGCGCCGCTCCGGCAGCTCGGTGGTCGCCGAGGTCCAGGACGAGGGCCCGGGCGTCCCGCGGGAGCTCGGCAACCGGGTCTTCGAACGGGCGGTCAGCGGCCGCAACTCCACCGGCATCGGACTGGCCGTCGCCCGCGACCTCGCCGAGGCCGACGGCGGACGGCTCGAACTGCTGTCGCTGCGGCCGCCGGTGTTCGCGCTCTTCCTCGCCCGCGGGGACGACTAGCCTCCGGCGGTGGGTCAGTTCGCCAGCGCGGGGCGTTCCTCGGCGGCCAGCAGCAGCTCCGCCTCCTGCACCACCTCGGGCTCCTCCAGCTCCGGCATCGCCTTGAACACCCAGGTGCGGTAGGAGACGAAGCGGAAGACGGTGGCCACCACCAGGCCGAGGAACTTGCCGCCCAGCCGCTCGAAGGAGGTGTCCAGCCCGAGCACGTACTGGGTGAAGCCCAGGGTGCCGGTCTCGATCAGCATGCCGACGCCGCTGAACAGCAGGAACAGCGTGATCTCCCGCTTGCGCGAGGCGGCGTCGCGGTCCCGGTAGAGCCAGTAGCGGTAACCGAGGTAGTTGGTGGCGATCGCCACCACGGTGGCCGCGATGTTGGAGCGCAGCAAGGCCAGGCCGACGACGTTGTTGAGGATCCAGAACAGCCCGAAGTTGACCACGACGCCGGAGGCGCCGATCAGGGCGAACCCCACCGCCTCCGCGGACAGTCCGTGCAGCCGCTGGAGCAGGGAGGGGCGCGTCTCGATGGTGCTCGTCATCCGGGCTGTCTCCGTCTACGTCTACTTCACATGATCGGATGAGATAGGTGCCGTGCGATCCGGCCCACCAGGCTACCCGCACTCCGTGAGTGCTCCCGTCCGGCACGGAGCGCGGTCCGGGCGCGCAACCACCCGCGCGCACGCGGGTACGAGGGCCCCCACCGGCCCGGATATCCTGGAGCGCGTGACTGTAGCGGGCAATGCGAACTTTCCAGTGGTCGGAGTCATCGGCGGCGGGCAGCTCGCCCGCATGATGCACCAGGCGGGCATCCCGCTGGGCATCCGCTTCAAACTCCTCGCCGACACCCCCCAGGAGTCGGCCGCGCAGGTGGTCGGCACCACCGTGCTCGGCGACTACCGCGACCTCGACACGCTGCGGGCCTTCGCCGCCGACTGCGACGTGATCACCTTCGACCACGAGCACGTCCCCACCGAGCACCTGCGCACCCTGCAGGCCGAGGGCATCGCCGTCCGCCCCGGGCCGGACGCCCTGGTCAACGCCCAGGACAAGGGCGTCATGCGGGCGAAGCTCGACTCCATCGGCGTCCCCTGCCCCCGGCACCGGCTGGTCGCCGACCCGGCCGACGTCACCGCCTTCGCCGAGGAGGGCGAGGGCTACCCCGTCGTCCTGAAGACCGTCCGCGGCGGCTACGACGGCAAGGGCGTCTGGGTCGTGAAGGACGAGACCGAGGCCGCCGCCCCCTTCCTCGCGGGCGTCCCCGTCCTCGCCGAGGAGAAGGTCGACTTCCTGCGCGAGCTCGCCGCCAACGTGGTCCGCTCGCCCAGCGGCCAGGCCGTCGCCTACCCCGTCGTCGAGTCCGTCCAGGAGAACGGCGTCTGCGCCGAGGTCACCGCCCCCGCGCCCGACCTCGACCCCGCCCTCTCCGACGAGGCCCAGCAGCTCGCCCTGCGGATCGCCGGCGAGCTCGACATCACCGGCCACCTCGCCGTCGAGCTCTTCCAGACCCGCGACGGCCGCATCCTGGTCAACGAACTCGCCATGCGCCCGCACAACTCCGGCCACTGGTCCCAGGACGGCGCCGTCACCTCCCAGTTCGAGAACCACCTGCGCGCCGTCCTCGACCTCCCGCTCGGCGACCCCCGCCCCCGCGCCAGGTGGACCGTCATGGTCAACGTCCTCGGCGGCGACTACCCCGACATGTACCGCGCCTTCCTGCACTGCATGGCCCGCGACCCCGGCCTCAAGATCCACATGTACGGAAAGGACGTGAAGCCCGGCCGCAAGGTCGGCCACGTCAACGTCTTCGGGGACGACCTCGAAGACGTCCGCGAGCGCGCCCGCCACGCGGCCGCCTACCTGCGAGGAACGATCACCGAATGACCTCTCCCCTTGTCGGCATCGTGATGGGCTCCGACTCCGACTGGCCCGTGATGGAGGCCGCCGCGCAGGCGCTCGACGAGTTCGAGATCCCGTACGAGGTCGACGTGGTCTCCGCGCACCGGATGCCGCGCGAGATGGTCGCGTACGGCGAGCAGGCGCACGGGCGCGGGCTGAAGGCGATCATCGCCGGGGCCGGCGGGGCGGCGCACCTGCCGGGGATGCTGGCGTCGGTGACGCCGCTGCCGGTGATCGGGGTGCCGGTGCCGCTGCGCTACCTGGACGGGATGGACAGCCTGCTGTCGATCGTCCAGATGCCCGCCGGGGTGCCGGTGGCCACCGTCTCGGTGGCGGGGGCGCGCAACGCGGGGCTGCTCGCGGTGCGGATGCTGGCCGCGTTCGACGCCGAACTCGCCGAGAAGATGGTCGAGTTCCAGGCCGAGCTGAACAGCCAGGCCACCGAGAAGGGCCGCAAGCTGCGCGCCAAGGTCGCGGGGAACGACTCCTTCGGCTTCGGCAAGTAGTAGAACGGGGGGATGACCCCCGAACTGCTCGACCGCGCCCGGGCCGTCCTGCGCACCACGCCGGTGGTGGACGGCCACAACGACCTGCCCTGGGCGATGCGCGCCCAGGCGGGCTACGACCTCGACGCCGTCGACCTGACGGCCGACCAGAGCCACCGGCTGCACACCGACCTCGGCCGCCTGCGGGCGGGCGGGGTCGGCGCGCAGTTCTGGTCGGTGTTCGTGCCGGCCGAGCTGTCGGGGGACGGCGCGGTCAGCGCGACGCTGGAACAGGTCGACTTCGTCAAGGCGATGACCGCCCGCCACCCCGAGCACCTGCGGCTCGCGCTGACCGCCGACGAGGTGGAGGCCGCCCGCGCCGAGGGCCGGATCGCCTCGCTGATGGGCGCCGAGGGCGGCCACTCGATCAACTCCTCGCTGGCCACCCTGCGCGCGCTGTACGACCTGGGCGTGCGCTACCTGACGCTCACCCACAACTCCAACGTGCCGTGGGCGGACTCCGCGACCGACGAGCCCGTGCACGGCGGGCTGAGCCCGTTCGGCGCGGAGGTGGTGCGGGAGATGAACCGGCTCGGCATGCTGGTCGACCTCTCGCACGTCTCCGCCGACACCATGCGCGACGCGCTGCGGGTCTCCGAGGCGCCGGTGCTCTTCTCGCACTCCTCCGCCCGCGCGGTCTGCGACCACCCGCGCAACGTCCCCGACGACGTGCTGGCCCAGCTGCCCGCCAACGGCGGCGTCGCGATGGTCACCTTCGTGCCGAAGTTCGTGCTGCCCGCCGCCATCGAGTGGACGCTCGCCGCCGACGCCAACATGGAGGCCCGGGGCTTCCACCCGCTGGAGACCACCCCCGAGGCGATGGCCGTGCAGCGCTCCTACGAGGCCGAGCACCCCCGCCCGGTCGCCACCGCCGCCACCGTCGCCGACCACCTCGACCACGTGCGGGAGGTCGCGGGCATCGACCACGTCGGCCTCGGCGGCGACTACGACGGCACCCCCTTCACCCCGTCCGGCCTGGAGGACGTCTCCGGGTACCCGGTGCTGGTCGCCGAACTGCTGCGCCGCGGCTGGTCCGAGGCCGACCTCGCGAAGCTGACCTGGCACAACGCGCTGCGGGTGCTGCGCGGCGCCGAGACGGTCGCCACCCGGCTGCGGGCCGAGCGCCGCCCCTCGACCGCCACCCGCGAGCAGTTGGACGGCGCGTGAACCACCGCCCCCTTGACCCCGCCCCTGGGGCAGGCCGCAGCGTGGCCGGTGCGGAGGAGGAACGGCTGCTCACCACCGGTGAGTTCGCCCGTCGCGGCCTGCTGTCACCGAAGGCGCTGCGGCTGTACGACCGGCAGGGACTGCTGCCGCCGGACCGGATCGACCCGGACAGCGGCTACCGGTACTACCGGCCGGAACGCCTGGCCACCGCGCGGCTGATCGTCCGGCTGCGCGGTCTGGACATGCCGCTGGCCACGGTCGCCGAGGTGCTCGCCCTGCCGGGCCCCGCGGCGGCCGAACGGATCGCCGCGTACTGGGCCGCCGTCGAACGGCGGACCGCCTCGCAGCGGACGCTGGCCGACCACCTCCGCCTCCAACTCGGCGGACTGGAAGGAATCGGCACCATGTACACGGTCGAACAGCGGGACGTGCCCGAGCAGTTGGTGCTCACCGAGCGGCGCCGGGCCCGGCCGCAGGACCTGGACGACTTCATCGGCGGGGCCATCGGCCGGCTGTCGGCCCTCGCGGCGGCGGCGGGTGGCGCGGCGGGCGCGCCCTTCGTGGTCTACCACGGCCAGGTCGACGAGGACAACGACGGCCCGGTCGAGCTCTGCCTCCCCGTCGACCCGGCCGCGGCCCCCGGCCTCACCGCCCCGCACCGGATCGAGCCCGCGCACCGCGAGGCGTACACCCGGATCACCAAGGCGCAGCTCGACTACCCGCAGATCCTCAGCGCCTACGACGCGGTCTGCGAGTGGGCGGACGGCGTCGGCGCGGAGCGCACCGGCCCCGGCCGCGAGGTCTACTTCACCGACGTCATGTCGGCCGGGCCGGACGACCGGGTGTGCGACATCGCCTTCCCGATCGGAGGCTGAACGGGGGTCAGAGCCGCGGCAGTTCGATCGCCGGGCAGCGGTCCATCACCATGTCGAGCCCGGCCGCCCGGGTGCGGGCGAACGCCTCCTCGTCCACGACCCCGAGCTGGAACCAGACGGCCTTCGCACCCGCCGCCACCGCCTGGTCGGCGACCGCACCGGCCAGCTCGGAGTTGACGAACACGTCCACCACGTCGACCGGGAAGGGGATCTCGGCGAGCGAGGCGTAGCCCTGCTCGCCGAGCACCGTCTCGGCCTTCGGGTGCACCGGCACGATCCGCTTCCCGGCCCGCTGCAGCACCCGGGCCACGCCGTACGCGGCGCGCGCGGTGTTGGTGGACAGGCCGACCACGGCCCAGGTGTCGCCGGAGTCGGTGAGGATCTTCCGGACGGTGGCGTCGTCTCCGTAGCTCATGCCAGGGCCAACGGCGCCACCGCACCGCTCATTCCGCGGCCACCGCCCCGCCCGCGCGGTTCACTCCGCCGACGTCACTCCGCCGACGGCCGGCCCATCGCCCGGTAGGTCCAGCCCGCGGCGCGCCAGGCCTCGCCGTCCAGCACGTTGCGGCCGTCGACCAGGCGGCGCTCGGCGACCAGCGCGCCGACCTCGGCCGGGTCCAGCTCGCGGAACTCCTGCCACTCGGTGAGGTGCAGCACCACGTGCGCGCCCGCGACGGCCTCCAGCGGGGTGGCGGCGTAGGAGAGGCTGGGGAACATCTTGCGGGCGTTGTCCATCGCCTTCGGGTCGTAGACCGTGACCTGGGCGCCCTGCAGCTGGATCTGCCCGGCCACGTTCAGCGCGGGCGAGTCCCGGATGTCGTCCGAGTTCGGCTTGAACGCGGCGCCCAGCACGGCGACCCGGCGGCCCAGGAAGCCGCCGCCGCACTGCTCGCGGGCCAGCTCCACCATCCGGGAGCGGCGCCGCATGTTGATCGAGTCGACCTCGCGCAGGAAGGTCAGCGCCTGGTCGGCGCCCAGCTCCCCGGCCCGGGCCATGAACGCCCGGATGTCCTTGGGCAGGCAGCCGCCGCCGAAGCCCAGGCCCGCGTTCAGGAACTTCCGGCCGATCCGCTCGTCGTAGGAGAGCGCCTTGGACAGCTGCACCACGTCGGCCCCGGCGCTCTCGCAGACCTCCGCCATCGCGTTGATGAAGGAGATCTTGGTGGCCAGGAAGGAGTTCGCGGCGGCCTTCACCAGTTCGGCGGTCGGGAAGTCGGTCACCACGAACGGCACGCCGTCGGCGATCGGGCCCGCGTACACCTCGCGCAGCACCTGCTCGGCGCGCTCGCTGCGCACGCCGACCACCAGCCGGTCCGGGTGCAGGGTGTCGCCGACCGCGAAGCCCTCGCGCAGGAACTCCGGGTTCCAGGCCAGTTCGGCCCGCTCGCCGACCGGGGCCAGCGCGGCCAGCCGCTCGGCCAGCCGGTTCGCCGAGCCGACCGGCACGGTCGACTTGCCGACCACCAGCACCGGCCGCTCCAGCAGCGGGGCCAGCGAGTCGATCGCGGAGTCGACGTAGCTCATGTCGGCGGCGAACTCGCCCTTGCGCTGCGGGGTGTTCACGCAGACGAAGTGCACGTCGCCGAAGGCCGCGACCTCCTCCCAGGAGTCGGTGAAGCGCAGCCGCCCGGTCGAACCCTGGTGGCCCGCGACGTGCTTGAGCAGCAGCTCCGACAGCCCCGGCTCGTACATCGGCACCCGCCCCGCGGCGAGCGCCGCCAGCTTGTCCCGGTCGACGTCGAGACCCAGGACCTCGAACCCGAGCTCCGCCATGCACGCGGCATGCGTCGCGCCCAGGTAGCCGGTGCCGATCACCGTGATGCGGGGAGCCACGCGCGTTCCCTTCGGTCCGGGCCGTACCAGGGGGAGCGACGGCCGCAGCCACCGATGGTAGCCGTCCCGCAGAGCGCCGGGGATGCGCGGATTTCACGGTTTCCGCTCGAAGGTCCGTACGGGAGGTTCACAATGCCGCCATGACTTCCAAGGGGCGGGGCGACGAGCCGGACGAGGACCCCGGTCGGCTGAGCATCTTCGGGCGCGACGCGGACGACCCGGACGACGCGCACGACGCGGCGGACGGGGGCGAGCACGGCGAGGAGGGCGCGGACGGCGGCACAGGCGCCCCGGCCCGGCGGCGCAGGCGCGGGCGGCGGCTGCTGGTCTGGACGCTGGCGGTGCTGCTGGTGCTGTTCGGCGGGGCGTTCGGCGGCCTGCTGTGGGCCGCGGACCACTACGCCTCCTCGGTCGAGCGGATCCCGAACGCCTTCCCGACCGTGCCCGCGTCCGAGCAGCCCCCCGCCGTCCCGCACACCGGCCAGACCTTCCTGCTGGTCGGCCTGGACGCCCGCTCCGACCAGCCCACCACCGGCAAGGAGGCCAAGGCCCCGGCCTGGCAGGTGGGTGCGCAGCGCAGCGACACCATGATGCTGATGCACATCTCCGCGGACCGGAAGTCGGTCTCGCTGGTCTCGATCCCGCGCGACACCTGGGTGCCGATCCCCGGCCACGGCAAGGCGAAGATCAACGCCGCCTACTCCTGGGGCGGTCCGGCGCTGACGATCCAGACCGTCCAGGACCTCACCAGGATCAAGGTCGACCACATCGCGGTGATCGACTGGAACGGCTTCCGCGCCCTCACCGACGCGGTCGGCGGCGTCGACATCACCATCCCGCGCACCATCGAGGCCAAGGGCGACGCCCGCGAGTGGCTGGCCGGCACCCACCACATGGACGGCGCCGAGGCCCTGCTCTACGTCCGCGAACGCCACGGCCTGCCCAACGGCGACCTCGACCGCACCAAGCGCCAGCAGAACTTCCTGCGCGCCCTGATGCTCCGGACGATGAACTCCGGCACCCTCTCCAGCCCGTCCAAGCTCACCGGCCTGCTCGGCACCATCGGCGACGTCGCCAGCGTCGACGACCGCCTCAGCAACACCGACCTGTACGACCTCGCCTGGAGCCTGCGCGACGTCCGCCCCGACAACGTGCACTTCATGAACGCCCCGTTCGGCGGCTTCGACACCATCGACGGCCAGTCGGTGGTCCTGATGGACGACGGCGCCGCGGGCGTCCTGTGGAACGCCATGCGCACCGACCGGATGGACGCCTACCTCGCCGAGCACCGCACCAGCACCGACACCCTCGGCGAGGACGTCAGCTGACCGCCCCGCCCGCTGTTGCCCCGGTCACCTGCCGCCGGGGCGGCCCCGGCACCTAGGATGAGCACTACTTAACGGTAATTAACGTGAGGGGCGAGCAAGATGGCGGGCAACTCCGGGGCGGACTTCGACCTCTACCGGCTCGGCGAGGAGCACGTGATGCTCCGGGAGTCGGTGCGGGCGTTGGCGGAGGCGAAGATCGCTCCGTTCGCGGCGG